>DATHBQ010000084.1:0-9299 GCA_035296105.1 Propionibacteriaceae bacterium
AACCGTGGCCTGGCCGGCATCGACGGCAACTTGTCGAGCGCGGCCGGCGTCGCCCTGGCCACCGACCGGCCGACCACGGCGCTGGTCGGTGACCTGACCGCGCTGCACGATCTCACCGGTCTGCTGCGGCCACCCACCGAAGCCACTCCCGACCTGCGGGTCGTGGTGGCCAATGACGGTGGCGGGAGCATCTTCGCCACCCTGGAACCGGGCGAACCGGCCCAGTCCGCGGCGTACGAGCGGTTGTTCGGTACGCCGCACCGGGTGGACTTCGCCGCCCTGGCCGCCGGTACCGGGGTGGGCTACACCCGGGTCGTGGACGCGCGGGAGCTCGCCGCCGCCCTGGCCGCGCCGACCGGTGGGGTCGAGCTGATCGAGGCGGTGATCGACCGATCGCAGCGCCGCACCCTGAACTCGGCCATCACTGGGCTCGCAGCCAGGCTCTGAGCGCCGACGTGGCGATCACGTCGTCCTCGTTGTACTCCAGGACGCGCTGCCGCGCCGCGGCCCGAGCCGGCGGGGTCTCGGCGTGCACGGCCTCGGCGAACCAGACCTGCGAGTTGAGGCCACCCGGGTCCTCGTCCCGCCAGGAGAAGCCGGCGTGAGCGGCCATGAGCTTCAGCCCGAGTCCGGCGACGCCGAAGTAGTGGGTCTTGACGATCTCCAGCAGGTCGACGAACTGCTCCTCGGCGTACGCCGCGGCCCAGTCCAGCAGCGGGTCACCGGCCCGGTCGGCCAGTCCCCGGATCTTGGCCACCTCGTAGCCGCTGTAGTGGTAGACCACCACCGGCTCGCCGGCCTCGACCACGCTGCGCAACCACTCGAACGCCTCGCGGGCCAGGTCGAGCTCGGCCGACTCGTCGAGCTCGGCGAACCGGCTGAACTCGTGGTAGACCGCCGGCCCACCGGCCCGCTGCACCAGGAAGCCCCACAGGTAGACCCGGCCGTCAGCGGCGCTCTCGATGTCGAAGTCGATCTCCACCTCCCCGGCCGGCACCTCGATCGGTCCACCCGTCTCGCGGTCGAACCAGCGTCCGTCGCGGAGCATCCGGGCCCGCCGGGCCGCCGTGCGGATGCGGGCCTCGGCGCCACTGCGGTGGGTGACCTCGGGCAGGTACCAGGCGAGCAGCTGCTCCAGGTCCACCTCGGCCAGGTCGGTGACCGTTCCGATGCCGTGCCGCCGCAGGGTGACGATCTCCCGCGCGTCCAGGGCGCCCTTGTCGATCCGCAGGCTGACGTCGTCCGGGTGGAGCTGCGGTCGGCAGTGCTCCCACCAGTGGCAGCGTCCGCACTCGGCGTTGACGATCGGACGGACCAGCGGTGCCGGATCAGTTTCCGGGTGGCCGCTCTGGCGGGCGGCGACCTCAGCGATCGCCACCCGGAAGGACTGCTCGAAGTCGTAGCGCTCCAGCAGGCTGCGCAACCGCCAGCCGTCCGGGTGGCTGCGGGAGAAGGTCCGCACCGACGGCCGGTCAAGGTCCGCCCAGGCCAGCACGGGTCCGGCGGGGAGGCCTTCGACCGGCGCGGAGCGGACGGGATCGAAGGACCCGGTCGGGCTCCCGTCGGTGCCGATCACCGCCCCGAGGGCCGGGGCCGCGGCGAACCCGCAGGCCTGCAGCATCCGGTGGTAGTGAGCGAGCTGGAGGAAGTCGGCGGACCGGCTACCCAGCCGGAGGACGTGGCCGGGTAGCCCCTGGGCGTCGGCCGGCCGTGGCTGGGCCAGCGTGGTGTAGCAGACGGCCGCCGGCTCGACCGGACCGGTGTCGCGCGGAGCCGGCGACGATCCGGGTGGAGCGTGGTCGACCGCCGGCGGCCGCGCCCGCTCGACGATCTTGTGCCACTTGACCGCGGCCGGGTGGTAGGCCGGGGTGCCGGCGCGGGTGTCGGCTCCGCGGATCAACAGGTCCGGCCGGCCCACCCGGTGTCCGGGTGCGTCCACCGGCAGCAGGCCGGCGATGATCACCTCGGCGCCGGACTCCATGGCGGCCAGGCAGGCCCGGGCGCGCTCGGCCCGCGGATGCTCGGCCAGCAGGCGGAGGTCGACCACGCGGCCGCGGCAGGACGTGATCAGCTGCTCCAGCACCACGGCCTCGAAGGCGCTCGCCCCGTCGAACAGCTCGGTCAGCCGGCCCCCGGACTCGACCGGCGGGATGGTCACCGTCGGGTCGAACGCGTTGTGCGTCTTGACCGGACAGCTGCGGGCCGCGTAGGCGTCGAGCAGGATCTCGCTAAGCGGCGGAGAGTCGCCGAGGTCCGGATCGCGGGACAGGACGGTCATCGCCGTCCCCGGTGCAGGGCGACGATCCCGCCGGAGAGGTTGCGCCACTCCACGTTCCGCCAGCCAGCCTCCCCGATCACCGTCGCCAGTCCCGCCTGGCTCGGCCAGGCCTGGATCGACTCGGCCAGGTACTCGTACGCCCGAGGGTTGGAGGAGATCAGGCGGGCGATCCGGGGGAGCGCGGCGACCAGGTAGTTCAGGTACACGACCCGGAACGGCGCCCAGATCGGGGTGGAGAACTCGCAGATGACCAGGGTGCCGCCCGGCCGGGTGACCCGGCGCAGCTCGCGCAGCGCAGCGGCCGGATCCTCGACGTTGCGCAGGCCGAACGAGATGGTGACCGCGTCGAAGGCGGCGTCGGCGTAGGGCAGCCGAAGGGCGTCGGCGGCGACGAAGCTCAGCGTCGGCCGCCGGCTCTTGCCGACCTCGAGCATGCCGAGCGAGAGGTCGGTGGGCACGACCGTCGCACCGGCGTAGGCGAACGGCTCGCTGGAGGTTCCGGTGCCGGCCGCCAGGTCGAGGATGCGCTGGCCGGGCCGCGGGTCTACGGCCTCCACCGTGCGCCGGCGCCAGGCCCGGTCCTGGCCCAGGGAAAGCACATCGTTGACCAGGTCGTAGCGGGCCGCCACCCGGTCGAACATCGCCGCGACCTCGCTCCGTCGCTTCTCCAGCGTGGCGCGGGTGGCCGGCTCGGTCTGGTCTGGCCTGGGCACGCTCCCAACCCTGCCACTCGCCACCGACAGCCGGCGGGAGCCGCCGAACCGGCTCAGACCTTGACGCTCCCGACCGGGGGCACGGTGGGCGTGTCGGTCAGGTTGTCCTTGGGCTCGATGCTGACGCACAGCCAGTCAGAGCCGGCGATGTCCCCGCGGAAGAAGACCTTGACCGCAGACTCGCGGTCAGTGATCTGGGTGTCGCGGGTGACCCGGTCGGCCACCTTCCACTTCGGTTCCGGGCCCTCCATGGTCCACAGCTGGTACCGCTTGTCCCGGCCGGGGTCGGGAAGGTCGGTACCGATGAACATGGCCCGGTTGAGCTGCTCGGAGACGACGAAGGTCGCCGTGCCGCCGCCGTTCAAATTGATGGGCTCACTGAACTTGACGTCTGGGGCGGCATACAGCTGCTGCTCGAGGCTGATCGAGGCGACCTGAGCCTGGCGTTCCTGGATCAGGCTGTAGATGACACCCCCGAGGCCCACGGCGAGGGCGAGCATCGCGGCGACGAGGCTGCTGAGGACCCGGAAGCGCCGTCGTTGCCGCCGCAGAGCGACCTCGTCGACCCGCGCCGCCGTCCCGGGCTCATCGGGATCGTCAGGCACCTCGGTGCCGGGCAGCGCCCGTCGTGGCCCGGTCCGGACGGCGAGCAACGCCATCTCTGGCGAGCGACTGCCGTTGGTGCCCGATGATCCGGTGTGCTGGTCCCCGTCGTCGGCCGCGATCTGCGGCGTGTCCTGGATCTCGGCCAGGATCTTGTCGCGCAGCGCCGGTGGTGGAGTGGCCATGGTGAGCAGCGAGAGCTCGGCGGCGGTCTCGCAGAACTCGGTTACGTCGGTCTGGCACGTCGGGCAGGTCGCCAGGTGCGCCTCGAACTCCGCCAGGTCGGCGGTGTCGAGGGCGTTCAGGGCGTAGGAGCCGGCCAGCTCATGGATCTCGCTCATGACTCGGCACCTCCCAACGCGTCACCGAGCCGTCTCAATCCGTCCCGGACCCGGGTCTTGACGGTGCCCAAGGGCAGGTTGATCGCAGTCGCGATCTGGCTCTGGGTCAGGCCGTCGTAGTACGCCAGCTGGATCGCCTGCCGCTGGATCGGGGTCAGATGGCCGAGGGCCTCGCGGACCCGCTCCACGTCGTACTTCTGGGCGACGCTGTCCCAGACCTCGTCGCTCTCCCGATCGAGATCGATGAAGGCGTAGCGCTCGTCGCGGGCGACCTCGCTGGACACCGACCGCACCCGGTCGACGGCCCGCCGGTGCGCCATGGTCGCCATCCAGGCGATCACGCTGCCCTTGTCCGGCTTGAAGGCCGATGCCTGTTTCCAGACCTCGACGTAGACCTCCTGGGTCACCTCCTGGGCGTGCTCATGGGAGCGCAGCACCTTCAGCACGATGCCGTAGACCCGTCGGTTGGTGAGGTCGTAGAGCTCGGCGAACGCAGCGTTGTCCGCAGTGGCGACCCGAGCCATGAGATCGACGAGGTGGGCCGCCGCGAGGTCGGGCGCGGGCAGCTCGCCGCCCCGCTCGGGGCGCGGTTGAGCCCCCGGGTCGGACAGCGGTGCAGCACCCACGAGAACGACATTCTCACGTCAGGAGCCCTCTGCCTAGAATCTGGACAGGAGAAGATTTAGACCTTTCGTACTTGTTCAGGAACGGTGTTCCTGGGTATCTTGCGACCCCTATTCGGTGTCTGGGCCGGGTTGGGATGGGTATTTATCAATACTTTTTCTTCCGACCCCGGTGAGCAGTGGTGCACCTGAGCACGGGACCGATCGGTCCGTCGCAGATCTTCTCGCCGAAGGTTGCCCCGCTGGTCGGGTCGTCGACCAGGTCAGATGGTCGTCGGTCCGGCGGCCAGCACGGAGTTCGTCGGTGCCTGCGGGGTACTGCCGACCGGCTCCAGGTTGACGGCCAGGAAGTCGGCCTGGGCCACATTGCCGCTGAAGAACACCTTGACTCCGGAACCGGTCTCGGCCACCTGCACATCGCGGAAGACGCCCGTCAGGTTCTGCAGGTCCGTCCCGGTGGCCGTCCAGAGCTGGTAACGGTTCGAGCCCGGATCGGGCAGGTCGGTCCCGAGGAACATCGCCCGGTTGAGCTGCCGGGAGGCGATGAAGGTCGCCTGCCCGCCGCCGGGAAGGGCGCTGGTGGTCGTGACGGCGTCCGGTGCCGAGTAGAGCTGCTGCTCGAGGTCGATCTGGGCAACCTGGGCCTGACGTTCCTGCACCAGGGTGTACACCACCGCGCCGAGCCCGACGGCGAGAGCGAGCACGGCCGCGACCAGGCCGCTGAGGACGCGGCTCCGCCGTCGCTGGCGACGGAGCGCCAGCTCGTCGCCGGGCGCCTCCCACTCCTCCAGCTCCGACTCCTCCCGCTCCGGCACCTCGGACTCCAGGGCCGCCCGGCGCGGGCCGCCCGACGCCACCACCCGTCGCGACTCGACCGCGGGACGGCTCCCGTCGAGGACGACCGACGGTGTGCTCCGGGCCGCGCCGTTCAGCGCGGGGAGCTGAGGAGTGGTGTGGATCGCGGTCAGGACATCCACCCGCAGCGTGGGGGGCGGGGTGGTCAGGCTGAGCAGGGGTAGCGCGGCGGCGACCTCGCAGAGCTCGGCGACCTCGTCCCGGCAGGTCGGACACGTCGCCAGGTGGGCCTCGTACTCGACCAGCTCGGCCGGGTCCAGGGCGTCGACGGCGTACGAGCCGGCCGACTCGTGGATCTCGGTCATGATGCGGCACCCCCCAGGACCGCGGCGAGCCGGCGGAGACCGTCGCGGATCCGCGTCTTGACGGTGCCCAACGGGAGGTGGAGGACCGTGGAGATCTGGCTCTGGGACAGGCCGTCGTAGTAGGCCAGCTGGATGGCCTGCTGCTGGATCGGCGTAAGGGTGTCGAGCGCCCGACGGACACGGTCCACGTCGTACTGCTGGGCAACGCTGTCCCAGACCTCGTCGCTCTCCCGCTCCTGGTCGGAGCAGGCGTACCGCTCGTCCCGGGCGATTCCGCTGGACACCGACCGCACCCGGTCGACGGCTCGTCGGTGCGCCACGGTGGCGATCCAGGCGATCACGCTGCCCTTCTCGGGCGCGTACCTCGGGGCCTGTCGCCAGATGTCGACGTAGACCTCCTGGGCCACCTCCTCGGCGTGCTCGGAGGAGCGCAGCACGCGCAGCACCGTGCCGTAGACCGGGCGCAGCGTGAGGTCGTAGAGCTCGGCGAAGGCGACCTCGTCGCCGGTGGCGCATCTGGTCATCAGGTCCGCCAGGTGGGCCGCGAGGTCACGCGTCGGTGGGCCGCCTCCGCCTTCTGATGGATACTTACCCCGTCGGCCGTGCGGTGGTAGAAGATCCACAGCGATGACGCTCTCATGCCAGGCGCCCACTGCCTGGAACCCGACCACACATGTCGATCACGACGAGCCTTCCGGAATGTCCCGGAATGGGGCAGGACCGGGCGCTTACTCGACCTGCAGTTCGTTGCGGAACCCGCCGTGGGATTGGTGGTCTGCACCTCTTATCCAGATCGTGACCCGGAAGCCGATTCGAGTACCTCCACCGGGAAACACGCGACCGGGAGGCGGAGGCTGGGTCCTCCGGCTCCCGGCCGCGGTGTCGTTCGAGGCCTTGCGTCCTGCCCCGTTCGGACGGGGTTACGACGTCGGCAGCAGCACCGTGTCGATGATGTAGACCGTCGCGTTCGCGGTCTGTACGTTGCCGCACAGCACCTTGGCCGATCCGTTGACCGTGAAGTCCTCACCAGAACCTTCCACGGCAACGCCCTGCTTCGGGTTCAGCGTGTCGAAGTCCCCGGCCACCTCATCCGGGCCCAGCCGCTGACCGACCACGTGCTGGGTGAGGATCGCGGTCAGCATCTCCTTGTCGGCCAGTACCTTGTCCAGCGTCGCCTTGTCGATCTTGGCGAAAGCATCGTTGGTCGGGGCGAAGACGGTGATGTTCTCCGCGTTGTTGAGGGTGTCCACCAGGCCGGCGGTCTTGACGGCGGTGACCAGCGTGCTGAGCAGCGGGTTGTTGCTGGCGGCGGTGGCCACCGGGTCGCTGGACATGCCGTCGAAGGACCCCTTGCCGGTCTTCGGCACCGCGCTGCAGGCCGCGCCGAACGGCTGATCGGTCATGCTGGCGCTCTCCGACGGGGTCATCATCGGGCTCGACGGAGCCATCGACGGGACGGAGGACGAGGGGGCGGTGCTGGCTCCGGGGCTCGCCGACTCGGTGGAGCCACAAGCCGCCAGGGCGAGGGGAAGGACAAGAGCGGCCGCGATGGCGGCCACCTTGCCAGCTCGCGTGGAGTTGATCACAATGTGCCTTTCGGAGGTACCGAGGAACGAGTCATTCGAGTGAATGCTCGAATGGGGTTCGTCGCGGATTCGCTTGCGTGATTGGCAGTGCGGGTCTTCGTTACCTTTCCGAAGCCGCCCGGATCGCGCCTCCGTCCCGGCGTCGGCACGACACCTCGACCGGCAAGGGGCACAATCGAGCCCGTGGCCAAACGCACGTCGGCAACGACCCGTCCGACCGTCCTCAAGGTGTCGGGACTGCGCCGGGCGTATGGGCCGAACACCATTCTGGAAAACTTCAGCCTGGAGGTGCGGGCCGGCGAGGCGGTCGCGCTGACCAGACGGAACGGGTCGGGCAAGTCGACGCTGCTGCGCTGTCTGGTCGGGGCCGACCGGCCCGACGACGGCACCGTGGAGGTCTGCGGCAAGCCGATGACCGAGGCCTCGCCGGACATCCGGCGGGACATGGCCACCGTGATCGACGACCTGGACTTCTTCCCGGACCTCAGTGTGGTGGAACACCTCGACCTGCTGGCTCGGGCGCACGGCTACGAGGACCCGGACGCGATGGTGGACGAGGTGCTCGAGGAGGTCCAGCTGGTGCCCCAGTCCGGTCAGCTTCCCGGCACCCTGTCCTCGGGGCAGCGACGACGGCTGGCCCTGGCCACCGCATTCGTCCGGCCGCGCAAGCTGCTGGTCATGGACGAACCCGAGCAGCGCCTGGACACCGAGGGGGTGGCCTGGCTGGCCGAGCGGCTCAAGGCCGAGCGGCAGCAGGGCCTGGCCATCGTGTTCGCCAGCCACGAGCCTGGGCTGGTCGAGCAGGTCGCGACCAGGGTGGTTCAGCTGAGCGCGCCGGTCCCGTGAGCCACGCACTGGACAAAGACCAGGGGGACGACCCCCGTGAGGTGCCGGTGACTGCGGAGACCGAGCCGCCGGTCCTCACCCCGGCGTCGCCGCGCGAGCTCAAGGCGATGATCAAGGACTGGCGGCAGGGGCGGGCCACCCGCAACCTGGTGGAGGCGTTCATGGACGCCTACGTCGTGGTCATCGGCGCGGTCATGGTCGGGGCGATGGTGATCAACGTGGTGCTGCAGGCGCAGCGCAACGTGGCCGCCTGCGACGCCGTCTCCTGCCTGTCCGCCCGGTCCTTGCTGCCCTGGGCGGCGTTCGCCGCCGCGGTGGCGATCGCTCTTGTCGCCAGCCGGCTGTTCGGGCCGGTGCTGGCCTCGGCCGCCGAAGGCTTCTGGTTGTTGGACGCGCCGATCTCCCGGGCCAGGCTGCTCCGGACCCGCCTGGTCGGGGCTCTGGCGATCGCGCTCGTCGGCGGCGCTGTGATGGGGGCGCTGACCTCCGCGCTGACCGGCTCGGCGCCGGTCGAGGTCGCCGTCTGGGCGGGCGCCACCGGTCTGTCGGCTGCGGCCGCCGTGGCGTTCGCCGCCGCCCAGCAGGGCGTGGAGCGGCACCGCCTGACCCACGCCACGACGTACGTCTTCGGCCTTCTCGCGCTGGCCGCCCTGGTCGCCGTGGTCGGGGTCTCGGCCGGCTGGTTCTCCCTGGGCCTGTCCGACGAGCTGGGGCTCGAGCTGGGGGCGATCGTCTCCGCCTTCGCTCTCGCGGTGCTGGTGGCCAGCGGGCTACTGGCCCACCGGCGGCTCGGTCGGATCCGCCGGGCCCGGCTGACCAGCGGCGGGGCCCTGGTCAGTGGCATCTCCGGGGCGTTCTTCGCCCTCGACATCGGGCTGGCCCGCGACATCGTGGTCGCGCGGCGCGCGATCGAGCGGGGCCACGTGACCCCGAAGCGCGGGCGCGGCGTCGGCCTGGAGGCCCTGATCTGGCGGGAGGTGCAGCGGCTCTGGCGGTTTCCGCAGCCGCTGCTGGTGCTGATCGGGACGATCGTCGTGCCGTACGCGGCGGTGGCCCTGGACATGGGCGTGCTGACCTCGGTCTTCGCGGCCCTGGCCCTGTTCGGGGCGACCATCCCGTTGCTCGGCGGCCTGCGAGTGCTGACCCGGA
>DATHBQ010000085.1:0-16088 GCA_035296105.1 Propionibacteriaceae bacterium
GGCGCCGCTATCTGACCACCGAGAACGGTGGCTGGGCTGAGCCTCGCTCCGCCGCCGGTCGGCTCAGCCGCCGATCGAAGCGGCCACCGTCGGCCGCGCCGCGGCCGGCACCAGCGGCAGGATCAGCTCGTACACCTGCTGCAGCTCATCGGCGTCGATCGCGCTCATGCTCGCACCGACCAGGATCAGGTAGGGGAGCCGGGCGCTGACCCGGGCTCGCTCGGGGTCCGGCTCGATCCGCCGCCAGACCTCCTCCAGCATGGCCAGCCGACGCCGGTCGATGCGGTCCTGGGTGGCCCGGACCTCCGGATCGGCGAACGACCAGGCCCGCAGCGCCACCTCGAGGTCGGCCCGCCACAACCCCTGACTGGAGCTCCCCACCGCCGCCGTCATCCGGCTCAGCACCTGCTGGGGCTCGACGGCGTCCAGCTCGCCCTCCCGCGCCTCGACCGCCGCCAGCGCCACGGCCTCGAGGTGCTCGAGCAGGGCGGTCTGGTACGCCGCGGCGCCGGCGAAGTGGTGGAAGAAGGAGCCCTTGGTCACCCCCAGCCGGCGGGTCAGCCGATCGATCTTCAGGCCGGACGCTCCATCCTCGGCCAGAGCGTCGAGCCCCGCGTCCAACCATCGCTGTCGCCCGGCCATATGTATACCGTACCAAACGGTATGGTATGTTCCGGTCGTGGCTCAGGTCTCGGTCATCGGCGGGGGGCTCGGCGGCCTGGTGGCCGCCATCACGGCTGCGGAGCGCGGCGCCACGGTGGAGCTCTTCGAGGCCCACGCCGAGCTGGGCGGGCGCTGGCGGATCACCGACCCGCCGTTCGCCTTCCACGAGGGGCCGCACGTGGTCTACGCCGACGGCCCGGTCTATCCCTGGCTGCGCCGGCGCCGCCTGCTGGGCAGCACCCGCTCCGTGCCGCTCTCCGCGCTGCGCCGCTTCGGCTTCCGCTACCAGGGGCGCCGGCGCAGGGTGCCGCCGCTGACCCTGCTGCGGGTGGTCATCGCCCGACAGGCTCCGGTCGATACCAGCTTCGCCGACTGGGCGACGGCCCGGTTCGGGCCGGAGGTCGCGGGCCACTCCGCCGCGGCCGCCGGAGTGGGACTGTTCCATCCCCGGCCGGGTGACCTGTCGGCGGCCTTCGTTCACGAGCGGCTGCGCCGCGTCTTCGCCCTGCCGCCGCAGGCCGGCTACCGCGAGGGCGGCTGGGGCCGGCTGATGACCGACCTCGCCGGGTACGCCCGCACGCTCGGCGTCTCGATCGAGACCGGGGCCCGGATCACCGCTCGGCCGGACGGCCCGACGATCGTCGCCACCAGCCTGCCGGCCGCCCGCGTCCTGCTGGCCGACGACTCCCTGACCTGGCCGTCAGGACAGGTCGGTCTGCTCGACCTGTCGCTGCGGCGGGCCCCGGCCGATGCATTCGTGGTCAGCGATCTCGATGAGGGCGGCTGGCTGGAGGACTTCGCGGTGCCCGACCCCACCTTGGCCCCGGCCGGGTGCTCCGCCGTCCAGATCCAGCTGCCGCTGGTGGAAGGGGAGGACCGCTCCGAGACGGTGGCCCGGCTGGAGCGGCTGGCCGATCTCGGACTGCCCGGCTGGCTGGATCGGGTGGTGCACCGGCGGGATGGGGTGGCTCGCGGCCGCACCGGCGCGGTCGACTACCCGGGCACGACGTGGCGTGACCGGCCGGCCGTCGAGCGGGGGGACGCGCTGTTCCTGGTGGGGGACCAGGTTGCGGCGCCGGGCCTGTTGAGCGAGGTCAGCTTCACCAGCGGTGTCCGCGCCGGGCGTCTCGCCGCGGGCTGTTCGAGCAAGGGGGACGACCCCCTTGGACCCCAGCAACCGGGCGTTAGCCGGATGAACTGGCGGTAGGGTGTGCGCCGTCGGCAGCCCCGCCGGCGCAGCCGGAGGTGAGCAGGGTGAAGGTCGTCAAGATCCTCGGGGTCGTGATCGGAGGCTTGTTCCTGCTCACCGGTCTCGCGCTGCTGGCCGGGTCGGCCCTCTTCGGCGCCGGCCAGGGGGAGTTCGACCGGCAGCTCGCCGAGCAGGGCCTGGCTGGACCGGTCGAGGGCCGGGTCACCGCCATCGACGGTCCCATCTTCACCGTGGACTACACCGACAAGACCGGGGCGGCGCGGACCGGCACCGGCCCGGTGGCCGAGGGCACCACGCCACCGGAGCAGGGCGATGACGTGGAGGTGTACTACAGCACCCTCGACCCGCGTCAGGTCATCATCCTGGACTTCCCCGGCGGCAACTTCGCCGGCGTCTCCGGTCTGCTGCGGACCATCGCCTTCATCTGCGTTGCCATCGGAGTGATCCTGCTGACAGCGGGGATCATCGGGCTGGTCACCGGTCGGCGCCGAACCCCGGTCACCGCCGGACCGGCCGGGTACCCCGACGTGCCGCCGCCGGGCCAGACGCCAGAGGGGCAGCCGCCGCCGCCCTCGGGTCAGACACCGGCCGGAGCCTCCTACCCGCCGGCGGCGACCGGGCCGGACATCGACCCGACGCCGACCGAGCCCTTCCCGCGGAACCCCCACGATCCGCCGACCCAGGCCTCGGACCCGGAGTTCAACCGCCCCGGCGGCTGAGACCCGCCTACGCCGTCGGCCCCTCATTCCTTCTTGGGACTGCCTGAAGGACTGCAGATCCGGAGCCCGGAAGCCGGCGATCGGCCGGCGATTTTCGAGTGAGGGGGACCTCGGATTTGAATTGGGCGTACGCCGTCTGACAGAATCGTCAGGTTGCTCCGAACGGGGTCGCCGTGGCATGCCGTGCAGGATGAGGCTGCCGAACCGCGAGACTCCATTCTGCTCGGGCCGAGCGAACACCGGGTTCGCAGGACCGGGCCACCTCCATGATGCAGGGGAATGTGGCGGTGGAGTGCGCCGACGAGGGCCGACACGCCCGACC
Source organism: Propionibacteriaceae bacterium (assembly GCA_035296105.1). Taxonomy (GTDB): domain Bacteria; phylum Actinomycetota; class Actinomycetes; order Propionibacteriales; family Propionibacteriaceae; genus Microlunatus. The sequence goes on from DATHBQ010000085.1 coordinate 2,915, forward strand.
TCGGGGGTCGGAGCAGCACAGGCAAGGACATGTCGGACACGGCACGAAGAAGAGGGACAACAGTGGCGGGACAGAAGATCCGCATTCGGCTGAAGGCCTACGACCACGAGGTCATCGACTCCTCGGCGCGCAAGATCGTCGACACGGTGACCCGGACGGGCGCGCGGGTCGCCGGCCCCGTGCCGCTGCCCACGGAGAAGAACGTGTACTGCGTGATCCGGTCGCCGCACAAGTACAAGGACAGCCGCGAGCACTTCGAGATGCGTACCCACAAGCGGTTGATCGACATCATCGACCCCACCCCCAAGACCGTCGACTCGCTGATGCGCTTGGACCTTCCGGCCGGCGTCGACATCGAGATCAAGCTCTAGGTGAGGATCCCGTGTTTCAAGATCGCAAGGTGAAGGGTCTGCTGGGCACCAAGCTCGGCATGACCCAGCTCTGGGACGAGAACAACCGCGTCGTCCCGGTGACCGTGGTCCAGGCCGGGCCATGCGTCGTCACCCAGGTGCGCACCCCCGACAGCGACGGCTACTCGGCGGTGCAGCTGGGCTTCGGCGCCGTCAAGGCCAAGCAGCTCACCAAGCCGAGCGCCGGCCACTTCGACAAGGCGGGTGTGACCCCGCGGAAGCACCTGGTCGAGATCCGCACCAGCGACGCCAGCGAGTACAGCCTTGGTCAGGAGCTGACCGCGGAGGTGTTCGCGCCCAACGAGGTGCTGGACGTGACCGGCGTGAGCAAGGGCAAGGGCACCGCAGGCGTGATGAAGCGGCACGGCTTCGGCGGCCTGCGGGCCAGCCACGGCGTGCACCGCAAGCACCGTTCGCCCGGATCGATCGGCGGCTGCGCCACCCCGGGCCGGGTGTTCAAGGGCCTGCGGATGGCCGGCCGGATGGGCGTTGACCGCGTCACGGTGCAGAACCTGACCGTGCACGCCGTCGACCCCGAGCGCAACCTGATCCTGATCAAGGGCGCCATCCCTGGTAACAAGGGCGGCCTGGTCGTGCTGCGTAGTGCCGCCAAGAAGGGAGAGCCGGCATGAGCGTCGATGTTTCCACCGCCCAGTCCAGGACGATCGACGTCCTCGATGCCACGGGCAGCAAGGCCGGCACGGTCGAGCTGCCGTCGGAGCTGTTCGACGTCACCGCCAACATCCCGCTGATCCACCAGGTCGTGGTGGCCCAGCTGGCCGCCGCCCGCCAGGGCACGCACGCCACCAAAGGCCGGGGCGAGGTCCGCGGCGGCGGCAAGAAGCCGTACCGTCAGAAGGGCACCGGTCGCGCCCGCCAGGGCTCGACCCGCGCGCCGCAGTACGTCGGCGGTGGCACGGTGCACGGACCGCAGCCGCACGGCTACGCCCAGCGCACGCCCAAGAAGATGATCGCCGCCGCGCTGCGCGGTGCGTTGTCGGACCGGGCCCGGGACGGCCGGGTCTACGTGATCCAGGACCTGGTGCCCGGGGACCTGCCGTCGACCAAGACGGCGCTGGCCGCCCTGCGCGCGGCGACCAGCACCGACAGGGTGCTCGTCGTGCTGCACCGGGACGAGGATCTGTCCTGGCTGAGCCTGCGCAACGTGGTCACGGTGCACGCGCTGGCGGTCGACCAGCTCAACACCTATGACGTGCTGGTCAATGACGAGGTCGTCTTTACCGAGGCCGCGCTGGCCGAGTACGTCGCGCGCAGCACCGGCGGCAAGGCTATGCGCGTGGTCGAGCCCGCCGAGCTGGTCGAGGAGCCGACGAACGCCGAGCTGGCCTCGACCGAGCCGACGAACGCCGAGCTGGGTCTGGCCGAGCCGAGCGGCGCCGAGCTGGCCTCCGCCTCCGTGGAGGACTCGGCCGAGCCCACCGATGCCGAGCTGGCGGCCACGGCCGCCTCCGTGGCCGCCGTGGTCGAGCCGGCCGAGGAGGCTGCGCCGGCTGAGGCGGCGCACGGGCTGGAGCAGGGCCCGAACGCAGACGAGGAGGACGTCAAGTGAGTAGCGTCAAGATCCGCGACCACCGCGACATCCTGCTCGCCCCCGTGGTGAGTGAGAAGAGCTACGCGCTGCTGGACGAGAACAAGTACACGTTCCTGGTGGCGCCGGACGCGAACAAGACCGAGATCAAGATCGCCGTGGAGACGGTTTTCAAGGTCAACGTCACCGGGGTGAACACCCTCAACCGGACCGGCAAGAAGCGGCGGACCCGTTACGGCACCGGGCGTCGGCCCGACACCAAGCGGGCCATCGTGTCCGTCGCCGACGGCCAGCGCATCGACATCTTCTCCGCCCCGGGCAGCTGAGCGAGAGGGAATCAGACCAATGGCAATCCGCAAGTACAAGCCGACCACACCGGGTCGGCGTGGCTCCTCGGTCGCCGACTTCGCCGAGGTCACCCGGTCGACGCCGGAGAAGTCGCTGGTGGTGCCCAGCCCCAAGACCGGTGGGCGCAACAACAGCGGCCGGATCACCACCCGGCACATCGGCGGTGGGCACAAGCAGGCGTACCGGCTGGTCGACTTCAAGCGCTACGACAAGGACGGCGTGCCGGCCAAGGTCGCGCACATCGAGTACGACCGGAACCGGACCGCCCGGATCGCGCTGCTGCACTTCGTCGACGGCGAGAAGCGCTACATCATCGCCCCGCAGGGGCTCGGCCAGGGCAGCCAGGTCGAGGCCGGCGAGGGTGCCGACATCAAGCCGGGCAACAACCTGCCGCTGCGCAACATCCCCGTGGGCACCACGGTGCACGCGGTGGAGCTGCGCCCGGGCGGCGGGGCCAAGCTCGGGCGGTCGGCCGGGGCGGCGATCCAGCTGGTCGCCCGTGAGGGCAAGAACGCCACGCTGCGGATGCCGTCCGGCGAGATGCGGATGGTGGACGTGCGCTGCCGGGCCACGGTGGGCGAGGTCGGCAACGCCGAGCAGTCCAACATCAACTGGGGCAAGGCCGGCCGCAACCGGTGGAAGGGCAAGCGTCCCTCCGTCCGCGGTGTGGCCATGAACCCGATCGACCACCCGCACGGTGGTGGTGAGGGCAAGACCTCGGGTGGCCGCCACCCGGTGTCGCCGTGGGGCCAGCCGGAGGGCCGGACCCGGGACAAGAACAAGCCGAGCAGCCGGATGATCGTCCGTCGCCGCAAGACCGGCAAGAAGCGCTGAGCAGGAGCGAAGTAACGACATGCCACGCAGCCTCAAGAAGGGCCCGTTCGTCGACGACCACCTGGCCAAGAAGGTCGAGGTGCAGAACACCCGCGGGTCCAAGAACGTGATCAAGACCTGGTCGCGGCGCTCGATGATCGTGCCGGACATGATCGGCCACACCATCGCGGTGCACGACGGCCGCAAGCACGTGCCGGTGTTCGTCACCGACGCGATGGTCGGGCACAAGCTCGGCGAGTTCGCGCCCACGCGGACCTTCAAGGGTCACGTCAAGGACGACCGGAAGTCGCGCCGGCGCTGATGCGCGGGCCCGAGACAGACAGACAAGGAAGACGAGACAGATGAGCAAGGACAAGGACTCGCGACCGAGCCGGCGCACAGCGCTGCTCGGCGACCGTCCCGGTTCGTACGCGATCGCTCGCCAGGTCCGCATCTCGCCGACCAAGGTCCGCCGGGTGATCGAGCTGGTCCGCGGCATGGACGTCACCGACGCCCTGAACACGCTCCAGTTCGCCCCCCAGGCGGCCAGTGAGCCGGTCTACAAGGTGGTGGCCAGCGCGGCCGCCAACGCCGAGCAGACCGACAACCTGCGCCGGGGTGACCTGTTCGTGTCCCAGGCCTTCGTGGACGAGGGCGTGACCATGCGCCGGATCCGCCCCCGGGCCAAGGGCAGCGCCAGCCGCATCCTCAAGCGGTCCAGCCACATCACCGTCGTCGTCGAGCCGCGCGAGCAGCTCAACGCAGCACCCAAGACTCAGGAGGGCTGACATGGGGCAGAAGATCCATCCGTACGGCTTCCGCCTCGGCACCAGCACCGACCACAAGAGCCGCTGGTACGCCGACAAGCTGTACTCCGGCTACATCGGCGAGGACGTCAAGATCCGCCGGCTGCTGACCAAGGGCCTGGAGCGGGCGGGCATCTCCTCGGTGGAGATCGAGCGGACCCGCGACCGGGTGCGGGTCGACATCTTCACGGCGCGACCGGGCATCGTCATCGGCCGCAACGGCGCTGAGGCGGAGCGGGTCCGCGGCGAGCTGGAGAAGCTCACCGGCAAGCAGGTGCAGCTGAACATCCTCGAGGTGAAGAACCCCGAGATCGACGCGCAGCTGGTCGCCCAGGGCGTGGCCGAGCAGCTCGCCTCCCGGGTTCAGTTCCGGCGGGCCATGCGCAAGGCGCAGCAGAGCGCGATGCGCGGTGGCGCCCGGGGCATCCGGATCCAGTGCTCGGGCCGCCTCGGCGGCGCCGAGATGAGCCGGTCGGAGTTCTACCGCGAGGGCCAGGTGCCGCTGCACACCCTGCGGGCCGACATCGACTACGGCTTCCACGAGGCCAAGACCACCTTCGGCCGGATCGGCGTGAAGGTCTGGATCTACAAGGGCGACCTGTCCGGCAACCGGGCCGAGCGGGCGGCGCAGAAGGCGGCCCGCAGCGTCGCCGGCGGACGGTCCCGTCCGGGCCGGGGCGACCGTCCCACCCGGGGCGACCGCCCGGCACGTAACGACCGTCCCGAGCGCGGCGGTCGCCGCCGCGCCGAGGGCGTGACCGAGGCCGCGCCGGCCGAGGCCGCGGCTACGACCGGCGGCGGCGGCGGCGGCGAAGGACAGGAGGGCTGATTCCGGTGTTGATTCCCCGCAAGGTGAAGTTCCGCAAACAGCACCACCCGAGGCGGACCGGGGCCGCCAAGGGCGGCACCAAGCTGGCGTTCGGTGAGTTCGGCATCCAGTCGATGGAGGCCGCGTACCTGACCAACCGGCAGATCGAGTCGGCGCGTATCGCCATGACCCGGCACATCAAGCGTGGCGGCAAGGTGTGGATCAACGTCTACCCCGACCGTCCGCTGACCAAGAAGCCGGCGGAGACCCGGATGGGTTCCGGCAAGGGCTCGCCGGAGTGGTGGATCGCCAACATCAAGCCCGGCCGGGTGCTGTTCGAGCTCTCCGGAGTGAACGAGGAGGTGGCTCGGGAGGCCATGCGGCTGGCGATCCATAAGCTGCCGATGAAGGCGCGGTTCATCAAGCGTGAGGCGGGTGAGCTCTGATGGCGAAGGCCACCACGGCCGCGGAGCTGCGCGGGCAGAGCCGTGAGGACCTGAACAAGCGGGTCGTCGAGCTGAAGGAGGAGCTGTTCACGCTCCGCTTCCAGGCGGCGACCGGCCAGCTGGAGTCGCACGGGCGGCTGCGCGCGGTGCGCAAGGACATCGCCCGGATCTACACGGTGCTGACCGAGCGCGATCTCGGCATCGTCGACGACCCGGATCTGGTTGAGGCGGAAGAAGCGAAGGCATGAGTGACGTTGTGAGTGAGACGACGAGCGCGGTCGAGCGCGGCGGGCGCAAGGTCCGCGAGGGCTACGTGGTCAGCGACAAGATGGACAAGACCGTGGTCGTGGCCGTCGAGGACCGGGTCAAGCACCGCCTCTACGGCAAGGTGCTGCGGCACACGACCCGGCTGAAGGTGCACGACGAGGCCAACACGGCCGGAGTCGGGGACCGCGTACGCGTGATGGAGACCCGTCCGCTCAGCGCGACCAAGCGCTGGCGGCTGATCGAGATCGTGGAGAAGGCGAAGTGATCCAGCAGGAGTCGCGGCTGAAGGTCGCCGACAACACCGGAGCCAAGGAGATCTTGTGCATCCGGGTGCTCGGTGGCTCCGGACGTCGCTACGCCGGTATCGGCGACGTCATCGTGGCCACGGTCAAGGACGCGATCCCCGGCGGCAACGTCAAGAAGGGTGAGGTCGTCAAGGCCGTCGTCGTGCGGACCGTCAAGCAGCGGCGGCGCGGCGACGGCTCCTACATCAAGTTCGACGAGAACGCCGCGGTGATCCTGAAGAACGACGGGGAGCCGCGCGGGACCCGCATCTTCGGCCCGGTGGGCCGCGAGCTCCGGGAGAAGCGCTTCATGCGCATCATCTCCCTCGCTCCCGAGGTGATCTAGGAACATGAGCCAGACGAAACTGCACGTACGCAAGGGTGACCGGGTCAAGGTCATCGCCGGCAAGGACCGCGGTCTTGTCGGTGAGGTGATCGCGGTGTACCCGGACAAGAACCGGGTCACCGTGGCCGGGGTGAACATCGTCAAGCGCCACGTCAAGGACACCGCCAACCAGCCGCAGAGCCGGCAGGTCAACAAGGGCGGGATCATCTCCTCCGAGGCCCCGATCCACGCGTCCAACGTCCAGCTGGTGGTGAAGAACGGCGACGGCGACGAGGTGGTGACCCGGATCGGCTACGAGCGGGTCGAGGTGACCAAGCGGCGTCCCGACGGTTCGGAGTACAAGTCGCACCGCAGCGTACGCATCGCCCGGGCGACCGGAGAGGAAGTCTGATGACCGCCACGACCACGGAGCGAACCCCTTCGACGGGCTCAGGACGTCGGCTGCCGCGGCTCAAGCAGCGCTACCGCGACGAGATCGCGCCGGCGCTGCAGCAGGAGTTCTCGATCGCCAACGTGATGCAGATCCCCGGCCTGACCAAGATCATCGTCAACATGGGGGTCGGCGAGGCCGCGCGGGACTCCAAGCTGATCGACGGCGCCGTGCGTGACCTGACCACGATCACCGGACAGAAGCCGGTGGTCACTCGGGCCCGCAAGTCCATCGCCCAGTTCAAGCTGCGCGAGGGGATGCCGATCGGCGCCCACGTCACCCTGCGCGGGGACCGGATGTGGGAGTTCGCCGACCGGCTGCTCACCCTGGCTCTGCCGCGGATCCGTGACTTCCGCGGCCTGTCGCCCAAGCAGTTCGACGGGCACGGCAACTACACCTTCGGTCTCAACGAGCAGGTCATGTTCCACGAGATCGACCAGGACAGAATCGACCGGACCCGCGGCATGGACATCACCTTCGTGACCACCGCGACCACCGACGACCAGGGCCGGGCACTGCTGCGTCACCTCGGCTTCCCGTTCCGGACCAACTGAGGATCCACGTATGGCAAAGACAGCGCTCAAGGTCAAGCAGGCCCGCAAGCCGAAGTTCGGCGTCCGGGCGTACACCCGGTGCCAGCGGTGCGGCCGCCCCAAGGCCGTGTACCGCAAGTTCGGCCTCTGCCGGATCTGCCTCCGCGACATGGCGCACCGGGGCGAGCTGCCCGGCATCCAGAAGTCGAGCTGGTGACCGTGGCATCGACCCGCTCCATCCTGACCTCCGGGACAACCGCCCGGCCTTGGCAGGCTACGGCCGGGGCCCATCCACGCCCCGGAGGCACAGCGTGGAGCGCATCGATGCCCTGCTTACAGCCCAGCCTCCCGACGCCCGACAGCTCAGGCCCCTCCTGAGACCACACACGGGTCAGGTCCCGAACCGGGAAACCGGCCCGAGAAAGAAGAACCACAGATGACGATGACAGACCCGATCGCGGACATGCTGACCCGCGTCCGGAACGCCAACCAGGCCTACCACGACACCACCACGATGCCGCACAGCAAGATCAAGGTGCACATCGCGGAGATCCTCGTGAACGAGGGCTACATCGCCTCGTACGCCGTCAACGACCCGGCGGAGGGCGAGGTGGGCAAGACCCTCTCGGTGACCCTCAAGTACGGGCAGAACCGGGAGCGGTCCATCGCCGGCGTCCGGCGCATCTCCAAGCCGGGCCTGCGGGTGTACGCGAAGTCGAACGCGCTGCCGAAGGTGCTGGGCGGGCTCGGCATCGCCATCATCTCGACGTCCAAGGGTCTGCTCACCGACAGGCAGGCACACACCAACGGCGTGGGCGGCGAAGTCGTCGCCTACGTCTGGTGAGGCTGCGGAGCGAAGGTAGGTAGAGGACATGTCACGCATTGGTCGACTGCCGGTCCCGGTACCAGACGGGGTCGAGGTGACCCTGGACGGCCAGTCCGTCTCGGTCAAGGGCCCGAAGGGCACACTGCAGCACCGTGTCGCCGACCCGATCCGGGTCAACAAGGCCGACAGCGGCGAGCTGGAGGTCACCCGCCCCAACGACGAGCGGCTGAGCAAGTCGCTGCACGGTCTGACCCGCACCCTGGTCGCCAACATGGTCACCGGCGTCACCACGGGTTACGAGAAGCGGCTGGAGATCGTCGGCGTCGGCTACCGGGTGGTGGCCCACGGCCCGACCGAGCTCGAGTTCGCCCTCGGCTTTTCCCACCCGGTGCGGATCACCGCGCCGGAGGGCATCACGTTCAACGTCGAGGCGCCGACCCGGTTCTCGGTGATCGGCATCGACAAGCAGCAGGTCGGCGAGGTCGCCGCCAACATCCGCAAGCTGCGCAAGCCGGAGCCCTACAAGGGCAAGGGCGTGCGGTACGCGGGCGAGCGGGTTCGGCGCAAGGTCGGAAAGGCGGGTAAGTAAGCGATGGGGATTTCCCTCTCCGCGCGCAAGGGCACCGCGGCGAAGTCGCGGGCTCGGCTGCGCCGGCAGCTGCGGGGCCGGAAGAAGATCTTCGGTGCTCCGGAGCGGCCGCGACTGGTGGTCACCCGCTCGGCGCGGCACATCACCGCCCAGGTGATCGACGACGTGGCCGGCCGCACCCTGGCGTACGCCTCGAGCATGGAGGCGACCCTGCGCTCCGCCGACGGCGCCAAGTCCGACAAGGCCAAGCAGGTCGGCGGCCTGGTGGCCGAGCGGGCCAAGGCGGCCGGCGTCGAGCAGGTCGTCTTCGACCGGGCCGGGCACAAGTACCACGGACGGATCGCGGCGCTGGCAGACGGCGCCCGCGAGGCCGGCCTCGGATTCTGACGACGAGAGACGGAAGGTAAGCGATATGGCAGGAACCCAGCGCCGCGGTGGCGGTGCCGGAGGAGAGCGTCGCGGCCGTGACGGCGATCGTCGTGGCGGCGGGCAGGCGCAGGACAAGAGCAACTACATCGAGCGCGTGGTGGCGATCAACCGGGTGGCCAAGGTCGTGAAGGGTGGCCGCCGGTTCAGCTTCACCGCGCTGGTGGTGGTCGGCGACGGTGACGGCACCGTGGGCGTCGGCTACGGCAAGGCCAAAGAGGTGCCCGCGGCGATCGCCAAGGGCGTAGAGGAGGCCAAGAAGCACTTCTTCGCGGTGCCGCGGATCCAGGGCACCATCCCGCACCCGGTGCAGGGCGAGAAGGCGGCGGGCGTGGTCATGCTGCGTCCGGCGTCGCCCGGTACCGGCGTGATCGCGGGTGGCTCGGCGCGTGCGGTGCTGGAGTGCGCCGGCGTGCACGACGTGCTGGCCAAGTCCCTCGGCTCGGCCAACGCGATCAACGTGGTGCACGCCACGGTGGCCGCGCTGCAGGGGTTGGAGACACCGGAGGCGGTGGCCAAGCGCCGCGGCAAGTCGGTCGAGGACGTCACCCCGGCCGCGATCCTGCGCGCCCGGGCGGCGGTGGCGTCGTGAGCTCGCTGAAGGTGCGCCAGGTGCGCAGCGGTGTCGGCGGCAAGCAGAACCAGCGGGACACCCTGCGCACGCTCGGGCTGCGGCGGATCGGCGACGAGTCCATCCGTGAGGACCGGCCCGAGGTGCGCGGGATGATCAAGACGGTGGCCCACCTGGTGACCGTGGAGGAGGTCGAGTAGCGATGGCGTTGAAGGTTCATCACCTGCGCCCGGCGCCGGGGGCCAAGACGGCCAAGAAGCGCGTCGGTCGTGGCGAGGGCGGCAAGGGCGGCAAGACCGCCGGCCGCGGTACGAAGGGCTCGGGCGCGCGGCACAACATGCCGGCGAACTTCGAGGGCGGCCAGATGCCGCTGCACATGCGGCTGCCGAAGCTCAAGGGGTTCAAGAACCCGTTCCGGACCGAGTTCCAGGTGGTCAACCTGTCCCGGCTGGGGGAGCTCTTCCCCGAAGGCGGGGCGGTTGACGTCGACGACCTGGTGGCAGCGGGCGCAGTGCGTGCCGGACAGCCGGTGAAGATCCTCGGCAACGGGGAGATCACCGTGGCGGTGCAGGTCACCGCCGACGCCTTCTCGGCATCGGCCAAGGACAAGATCGCCGCGGCCGGTGGGAGCGTCACCGAGCGCTGAGACGTACGCTCCTGCAGAGCAACAGAGGGCCCGAGCTCGACACCGGTCGAGCTCGGGCCCTTTGCTTTCGACTTTGCGCCCGTCCTCGTCCCTGCGCCACCTATATCGGCCGCGAGGACGAGGAGCGGGCGCGAACGTGGGGCGGCGGGGGAGTGGACGCCCGGCCTCAGCCGCTGGCCACGACGTAGAAGCGGTTGTCGTCGGGATCGTCGAAGGTGAACATCGGCGGGACGTCGGGCCAGGCCAGCAGCTCGCCGACGGCAACACCGCGGTCGGTCATGGTCCGGTGCTCCATCCGCACATCCCCTACCGTGAAGCGCACCCCGGTGTCGACGCCGGGGGCGGGGGCGTCCGGGCCTGCGACCAGGGCGAGCGAGGTGGCTGCGCCGGGCGGAGCGACCTCGATCCAGCGCTGGGTCTCACTGATCGGGGCATCCAGGCGCAGCTCGAAGCCGAGCGTGTCGACGTAGAAGCTCAGGGCGGCGTCCTGGTCGCGGACAGGGACGGCGACGCACCGGACGTCGCTCAGGGTGGTGGTCATCGTGGTCTCCTGTCCGCAGTTCAGCGGTCGACGCGCTCGGTGAGATGCACGGTGACGGTGTCCCCGGCGCCCTTGCCCAGGGCGGCGCGGACGTCGGCCTTGATCGGCAGCTTGTGGGTGCCGTCGCCCAGCGCCATGAACGAGGCCCGGAACGGGTGCCCGTCGACCGTCCCGGCGACCTTGACGAGTCCGCGGGTGCCGAAGTACTCGGCCGACCAGTCGGTGCACAGATAGGTCCAGCCGCCCTTGGCGCTGCTCTGCTCCAGGGTGCCGGTGAAGGTGTGGTCCAGCGCGGTCATGCTTGGTCTCCTGTCGTGGGTGGGGCGTACATCAGTGAGCCGGGGGTGGTGAGCTCCTGGCCGGTCTCCAGCCAGGTCTTGAGGCCGGAGAGGATCATCGGCCAGCCGCCGTAGAGCTGGGCGTCGGCGTCCGCGGGCAGCTGGTCGTGGGTGACGGTCAACCGGCACGAGTCGCCGACCGGCTCGATCTCCCAGGTCACCCGGGTGGTCCCGTACGCGACGACGTCCTCGCCCCAAAGCGCGAGCATGGACTGGACCAGCCGTCGCGGCGGGTCGACCTCGAGGTTGCGGCCCTCGACCAGCGGATCCGGGGCGTGCGGGTTGGTGATCAGGTACGCCGACCCCGCACTCCAGTCGGACTCGATCCGGTTGCCGAAGTGGAACCGGGCACGTACGTCGGGGTCGATGATGGCGGCCCACAACCGCTCGGGCGTGGTCCGGATGTAGATCTCGAACACCTTCTCCATGCGCTTCTCCAGCTCCTGCTTGAGGTCGACGAGGCCGGCCACCCAGCCTGCGGTGTACTTGCTGACCCACCGGTCGTGAACGGTCCGGATGGGCACCGGGTTGAGGAAGTGCAGCTTCTCCCGGCCCCGCCGCCGGGTGACGACGAGACCCGCCTCCTCGAGCAGCCCGAGGTGCTTGGCCACCGCGATCCGGGTCATCGGGAACTGGGCGTGCAGCGCCACCAGCGTCTGGCCGTCCCGGGCCAACAGCTCGTCCAGCAGCGCCCGCCGCGTCGGGTCCGCAAGGGCCCGAAAGACCAGTTCCACATCACCGAGAATAGGAAACCAAATGGTTTCCTGTCAAGGGTGCGATGGCCCTTAAGCGGGCGGTCAGTCCGCGGTGCGGATCATCGGCGTGAGAAGGTCGAGGTAGCGGATCTCGGTGATCAGCTCCTGCTCCTCGGCGAGGCCCCGAGCCACCTCCTCGGGCACCTCGGACTGCTCACCGACCCGGGCCTCCGCCTCAGAGCTGAAGTACATGGCACGGGCGAAGCGTCCGTCGTCGCGTACCCCGATGATCCCGCCCAGCAGGTCCGGCCGCATGTCGGTTTCGAGGGACACGAAGGACCGGCTCAGCTCTCGGTCCCGCTCGACGTCGGAGATGCTGCCGAGCATCACCTGGACGAAGCCAGCCGTGGCCGAGACGCCGCCCCGGAGGACAAGAACGTCGTCGTGGTCAGCGAACGCCGGCGGCTCGGTGAAACACTTCTCGACCTCCGCCCACCACTGGCCCTGCTCGGGGCGGTCACTGTTGCGCCGGGCGGCCTCGGCCGACTCGAAGGCGGCGAGGACCACATACTCGCCGTCCGCCGTGGCCCCCGAGGTCGAGCTGAGCCAGCCGGGTGCGCTCGGGGCGAGGTTGGTCACCCAGTGCTGCATCAGCGCCGTGACGACGACCTCGTCGTTGATCTTCCCCGAGATGACCTGGACGAACATGATCTTCCTCCCTTGGCCGGCATCGGTACCGACCACGATCATGGTCGCCCTGGTCAGACGGCGCTCGCAAGCACCGGGGAGGAGCCGGTGGATGCCGTGTCACACTCTGGGACCTATGCGTCCACTGGAGCTGACCGGCCTGCTCGGCTGGGCCGAGCGGGTGATGAACGCCCTCGGCGAGTGGGGCGTGGGGTTCCTCGTCCTGCTCGAGACGGTCTTCCCGCCGCTGCCCAGCGAGGTGGTGCTGCCGCTGGCCGGCTTCCTGACCAGTCAGGGCAACCTCAACCTGCCGCTGGTGATCCTGACGAGCACGGCGGGCGCGTACCTCGGTGCCCTGGGTCTCTACGGGCTGGGCGCCGCGCTCGGGCAGGAGCGTTCGATCCGCATCCTGGCCAAGCTGCCGCTGGTCGACCGGGAGGACTTCGAACGCGCCGACGGCTGGTTCGGCCGCCACGGCAAGGCATCCATCTTCTTCGGCCGGCTGATCCCCGGCGTACGCAGCCTGATCTCCCTCCCGGCCGGTGCACAGCGGATGAACCTGGCCACCTTCTCGATCTTCACCCTCGCCGGCAGCGGCATCTGGAACGGGACCCTGATCAGTCTGGGGGCCGCCCTCGGCACCCAGTACGCCCTCGTCGACCGGTACTCCAGCTACATCAACTACGCCCTGTACGCGGTGTTGGCCGGCCTGCTGGTCTGGCTGGTCCTGCGCCGGGTGCGACGGGCCCGGCAGCGGCCGGGCCAGGACTGACCCCGCTCCCGGGTGGACCCGCCGTGCATCTACTCCGTCGGGA
>DATHBQ010000086.1:0-2976 GCA_035296105.1 Propionibacteriaceae bacterium
CTTGCCCGGCTTGGCCGGGGTGGTCGGTTGCGCCTCCTTCCAGCGCAGCCACCCCGCCCGGGCCAGGTGGAACACCAGGTGCAGCCCGCCGGCCTCGAGGTCGAGGAACTTGCCTCGTCGGGTCACCGACCCGACCTCCAGCCCGTGCATCGCCGACAGGGGCGGCGTGTAGGTCTTCAGGGCGCTGAAGGCGGTGAGCTCGATCCGGGCGATGACATGACCGACACAGCGCTCGGTGAGGAACCGGGCGAGTGACTCCACCTCCGGCATCTCGGGCACGACTGCGAGTTTAGGATGCGGGCTGAACCCTTCGACAAGCCCAGCAGAACCTTGTCGAAGCGTCCTTCGACAGGCTCAGGACGAATAGCTCTTCACTCGGGACGGAGCGTTGCTCCAGTCGGGGGTCGGTCGCCGCAGGGCCTGGGCCAGCAGCTCGAGATAGTCCTCCCGGGCGACCTCGATCGCCCCGAGCGAGGCCAGGTGCGGCGTCACCCACTGCACGTCCAGCAGCCGGTCGATAGGATCCGATGCGACCAGGAGGTCGACCAGCGCGACCAGCGCCGCCTTGGACGCGTCCCGGCCGATGTCGTTCCGGTGGAACATCGACTCCCCGGCGAACAGCCCGCCCAGGCTGACGCCGTACAGCCCGCCGGCCAGGTCGCCCTCCCCCGTCCAGGCCTCCACCGAGTGCACGATCCCGCGCTCGTACAGCTCGGTGTAGACCCGGCGGATCCGCCGGTCGATCCAGCCGTGCGGCCGGCGGCGGTCGGCGCACCGGTCCAGCACCTCGGAGAACGCCGTGTCGACCCGGATCTCGTAGCGGGGCAGCATCTTGCGCAGCGACCGGCGGACGCGCAGCCCGTCCAGCGGCAGCACGCCCCGGCGCAGCGGGGAGTACCAGCCCATCAGCCGGGCCGGCGCCGGCATCGGGAACACGCCGGCGGCGTATGCGGCCAGGGTCAGGTCGGCGTCGAACTCCCGCGACACCCCGATCAGATCGTCGTGCCGCCATGAGGCGGGCGATCCGAACGGAGAGCCCATACCGGCCATTGTCGGCTCAGGGGTGAGTTCCGGGTCGGGCCGGGGTGAGGCCCGGCCCCGGACCGGGACCGGCCACGTACCCTGGGGGCAGCGCGGTCGACGGGACCGCGTCGACTGGTTCGCGGAGGCCGACAGATGCCGTCAGCAGCAGACGTGGGCAAGATCCTCGCTCGCGGAATCGGGCCGGTAGCCACCAGCCTCGTGACGCCGCAGATCGCCGGCGGCGCCCTGCGCCGGGTGCTCGAGCTGGCGATCGACGGTTACGGGCGGCTGCCCGGCGCCAAGACGGTCGCCGCCAAGCACCTGCAGCGGCACAGCGGCTCGGTGGACAACGCCATCGACAGCATCATCGAAGCCCATGTCCGACTGGCCTCGGCCCAGGGCTTCGTGACCAACCTGGGCGGCATCGCCGCGCTGGCCATCGCCGTGCCGGCCAACCTGGCCGGGGTCGCGGTGCTGCAGGTCCGGATGGTCGCCGCCATCGCCCACCTACGCGGCTACGACGTCAACGACAACCGGGTCCGCACCGCCCTGGTGATGTGTCTGCTCGGCGGCGAGCAGATCGCCCAGCGGATCGTCGAGGGCAAGCTGCCCACCTCTCCGATGACCGTGGCCACGGCGCCGATGTTCGACCCCGACCTCGACCGGCAGGTGGCCGAGGAGGTCACCAGCGGTCTGGCCTCGCGGGTCGGCGGGCGCAACATGGCGCTGGTCGTGACCAAGCGGGTGCCGCTGCTCGGCGGTGGGATCGGTGCGGTGATGGACGGGTACGCGACCCACCAGATCGGCAAGTACGCCAAGAGCGAGCTCCTCCGGCGCCGGGCCCTGGGTCACTAACCAGCTCCAGCTCGTGACGGCCGCATCCCGCGGGCGGCGCTTCGCCTTCGCCGGCGGCGCGGTGACGCTCGGTGAGCACGACGGGTCGGTGCTGGCCGTCGACCATCCATGCGACGGCCGGCCGATGCTGCTCGGCGCCGGCGACCTCGAGCTGGCGGCACAGGTGATGCGGCGGTTCTACCCACTGGACGGCCAGCACTTCCCCGCGTTCGAGCTCGGCAGCGTGATCACTGACCTCGCCCGGCAGCTGACCGCCGCCGGACGCACCGCCGAGGCCGAGCATCTGACCGGGCGGCTAGTGCAGCAGGCGACGACATTCCTGGCGTAGGGCCGCGTCCTGCCTGCCCACGAGGTCAACTACGAGCAGTCCATCGCCGCGCCGCTGCTCGACCTGCTGCTGGCCGTGCACCGGCTGCAGCCCGACATGGTGCCGGCCGAGGAGCTGCGTCGGCGGCGCTCCTGGCTGACCCGCGTTCGCTGCCGACCAGCCCGATCCGCGCCTGCGACATATCCCGATCCGGCACTGGGACAGCTACTGGTTCGGCCGTCTCCGGCTGTGGGGCGACGTGTTCCCGCACTGCTGGTCGATCCTGAACGCAGCGGTGTACCTGGCCTGGCCGGACAGGCTGCTGCCCGATGCCGACACCGCCCGGCTACGGGAGCAGGCGTACGTCATCCTGCGCGGGGAACCTGGCCAGCTTCGCGCCCGACGGCGCGGCGACCTGCGCCTTCGTCTATCCCAGCTGCGTCAACGGGCCCTGTTCGCGATCCCACCGGGCATCGCTCCCCGGCGAGTACGCCGGTCACTCCCTCTTCACCTGACCGCGCTACGGCCGGGAAACTCCGGTGCGGACCAGCCGGCCGAGCGCTTATCGTCGGTCGGTGGACAGCCTGGCCGAGCTGCGGGCCCGGGTGACGTCGGGTTACGCCCGCCTCGGCCTGCCGTCCTGGCCGGACCCGCATCCGCAGCGGGACCCCCGCGAGGAGGAGTACTCCCGGCTCACCGAGCCCGAGCGGTACCGGATCGTGCACGCCCGAGCCCGGGTGTGGAGCGAGCAGCTGGCCGAGCGGCCCGGGGTCCGGGTCGAGGACCTTGGC
>DATHBQ010000087.1:0-3568 GCA_035296105.1 Propionibacteriaceae bacterium
AAACACGCCACCATCCTTGCTCATGCCCATTACTTTTGTGTTGCGGACTGGTGTCGCTGAGCCGCATCCACATGGAACCCTTAGGTCTCGTGCCCGAGTTCCTGCCCTTCCGCGCCCTGCGCTACGTCGCCGACGATCTCGCCCCGCTCGTCGCCCCGCCCTACGACGTGCTGTCCGATGCCGACGTCGACGCGCTGCAGGCCGGGTCCGAGCACAACATCACCCGGATCGACGTGCCCCGCGGTGGCGACGACCGGTACCAGCGGGCCGCGGACCTGCTGCAGCAGTGGCGCCGTGACGGGGTCCTGGTGGCCGACGAGCAGCCGTCGTTCACCATCTACCGGATGCGGTTCACCGACGAGAGCGGGACCGAGCGGCACATCGCCGGCGTGCTCGGCGGGCTGGAGATCACCGATGAGGGCGCGGGCGGCGTGCTGCCGCACGAGCGCACCACCCCGAAGGCGTCCACCGACCGGCTGGACCTGACCCGCGCGACGCGGGCCAACCTGTCCCCGGTGTGGGGCCTGTCGCTGGCCTCCGGCCTCACCGAGCTGCTCACCGAGCCCGGCGAGCCGGTCGGGCGGGTGACCGAGAACGGCCCTTCGACAGGCTCAGGAGGGCCCGTGGAGCACATCGTCGAGCGGGTGATCGACGTGGGTCGGATCTCCGACATCCAGAAGGTGCTGGACTCCGATGACGTGCTGATCGCCGACGGCCACCACCGCTACAGCATCAGCCGCACCTACCGCGACGACGTACGGGCGGCCACGGGGGACCGGGCGACACCGGCGGAGCACACCCTGGCCTTCGTCAACGAGCTCGTCGCCGAGCAGCTCAGCGTGGATGCGATTCACCGGTTGTATGCCGACGTCACCCCGCAGACCCTGCGGGCGGCGCTGGAGCGGTCCTTCCGGTTGAGCGAGCTCGGCCGGCCCACGCCGCAGACGCTGGCCGCCATGCGCGCCGAGGGCTTCCTGGTGCTGATCAGCCAGGACGGGGCCTGGCGACTCGACCCGCTGCCCGGCCGCTTCGAGGGCGTCCGGGCCCTCGACGGCGCCTGGCTGGAGACCGCGCTCGCCGACGTGCCGCTGAGCGTGACCTACCAACACGGGCTGGCGGAGGCGCTGGCCGAGGTGGAGGCGGGACGGGCGGCGGCAGCGGTCCTGATCCGCCCGGTCAGCCTGGCCGAGATCGAGCGGACGGCCCGGGAGGGCATGCTGATGCCGCCCAAGTCGACGTTCTTCACCCCCAAGCTGAAGACCGGCCTGGTGCTTCGCTCCCTGGAGTAGTTGCAGTCTGCGGCGGGGTCGTGGGACGCCTAGGATGGCCGCCGTGCCCTTGACCCCTCAGGACGTGGCCGAGCTGGCGCGGCTGGCCCGGATCGAGCTGACCGACGATGAGCTGGCCCACCTCGCCCCACAGCTGGACGTCATCTTGAACTCGGTGGCCCACGTGTCCGATGTGGCCGCCGACGACATCCCGCCGACCTCGCACGCGCTGCCGCTGACCAACGTCTTCCGCCCCGACGAGGTCGTGCCCTCGTTGCCGCTGGCCGACGTGCTGGCCGGCGCCCCGGCGGCGGAGCAGGACCGGTTCCGGGTGCCACGGATCCTCGGGGAGGAGGCGTGATGTCCGACGACGACGCCGACCGCATCACCGGCACCACGGCGGCCGACCTGGCCGGCCGGATCGCCGCCCGGGAGGTGAGCGCGGTCGAGGTGACCCAGGCCCACCTCGACCGGATCGCCGAGGTGGACGGGCAGATCCACGCCTTCCTATACGTCGACCACGCTCGGGCCCTGGCCACGGCGGCCGGAGTCGACGCCAAGATTGCCGCGGGGGAGAGGCTTGGTCCGTTGGCCGGCGTGCCGCTGGCCCTCAAGGACGTCTTCACCTACGCCGGCGCGCCGACCACCTGCGGCTCTCGGATCCTGGAGAACTGGGTGCCGCCCTACTCGGCGACGGTCACCGAGCGGCTCCTCGCCGCCGACATCGTGATCCTCGGCAAGACCAACATGGACGAGTTCGCGATGGGCTCCTCCACCGAGAACTCCGCCTTCGGGCCCACCCGCAACCCCTGGGACACCGACCGGATCCCGGGCGGCTCCGGCGGCGGATCGTCGGCCGCGCTGGCCGCGTACGAGGCGCCTCTGGCCATCGGAACCGACACCGGTGGCTCGATCCGGCAACCCGCCGCGGTCACCGGCACGGTCGGGGTCAAGCCAACCTACGGCGGCACCTCCCGCTACGGGGTGGTGGCGATGGCCTCCAGCCTGGACACCCCGGGCCCCTGTGCCCGGAACGTGCTGGACGCCGCGCTGCTGCACGCGGTGATCGCCGGTCACGACCCGCGCGACTCGACCTCCATCGACGCCCCGGTGCCCGACGTCGTCGGCGCCGCCCAGTCCGGCGACGTGACCGGCCTGCGGGTCGGGGTGGTCAAGGAGTTCGCCGGCGACGGGTACGCGCCAGGGGTCGAGCAGCGTTTCCGCGAGGCGGTGGACCTGCTCGAGGGCCTCGGCGCGGAGGTCGTCCAGGTGTCCTGCCCCCACTTCGTGTACGCCCTGCCGGCGTACTACCTGATCATGCCCAGCGAGGTGTCGTCGAACCTGGCCCGGTTCGACGCCATGCGCTACGGGCTGCGGGTGGGCGACGACGGCGGAGCGAGCGCGGAGTCGGTGATGCTGGCCACCCGCGAGGCCGGGTTCGGCGCGGAGGCGAAGCGGCGGATCATCCTCGGCACCTACGCCCTGTCCAGCGGCTACTACGAGGCGTACTACGGTCAGGCCCAGAAGGTGCGGACCCTGATCTCCCGCGACTTCGACCAGGCGTTCGCGCAGGTGGACGTGCTGGTCTCGCCGGCGACCCCGGTCACCGCGTTCCGGATCGGGGAGAAGGCGGACGACCCGCTGGCCATGTACTACAACGACCTGTGCACCATCCCGGCCAATCTGGCGGGCAACGCGAGCGCGTCCTTCCCCGTGGGGCTGGCGCCGGAGGACGGGCTGCCGGTCGGGCTGCAGGTGATGGCCCCGGCGATGGCCGATGACCGGTTGTACCGGGTCGGTGCCGCGCTGGAGCGGGCGCTGGAGGCCACCTGGGGCGGTCCGCTGCTGGACCGGATCCCCATTCCGGCGGGGGCCGTCCGATGACCCTTCGACAGCCTCTGCGCGCATCCGTGGTGCCCTACGAGGAGGCGCTGGAGCGCTATGACCCGGTGCTCGGGCTCGAGGTGCACGTCGAGCTCAACACGGCGTCGAAGATGTTCTGTGGCTGCTCGACCGCGTTCGGGGCCAATCCCAACACCCAGGTCTGCCCGGTCTGCCTCGGCCTGCCCGGCTCGCTGCCGGTCCTCAACCGCGATGTGGTCGAGCTGGCCATGCGCATCGGTCGGGCGCTGCGCTGCTCGGTGGAGCCGAGCGTCTTCCACCGGAAGAACTACTTCTATCCGGACATGCCGAAGGACTACCAGGTCAGCCAGTACGACCGGCCGATCAACGTCGACGGCTCCCTCGAGCTCCCCGACGGCTCGGTCATCGGCATCGAGCGGGCCCACCTCGAGGAGGAC
>DATHBQ010000088.1:0-7521 GCA_035296105.1 Propionibacteriaceae bacterium
GTTCATCGCCCAGGGCTGGGCGCCCTACCCGGCTGAGCTGCCGCAGCGGTCGCCCGCGGCAAACTGGGCCGCCGAACGCCGGTCCGCGATCAGCGCCCGGTTCCCCGGCGAGCGGCTGGTGATCGGGGCGGGCGGGCTGAAGACCCGCAGCAACGACACCGACTTCCGCTTCCGCCCGCACTCGGCGTTCGCGCACCTCACCGGCCTGGGCACCGACCGGGAGCCGGACGCCGTCCTGGTCCTCGACCCGACGGACTCCGGCCACGACGCCACCCTGTACTTCCGGCCCCGAGCGCCCCGGGACTCCGCGGAGTTCTACGCCGACGCCCGCTTCGGGGAGCTCTGGGTCGGCGTCCGGCCCTCGCTGGAGGAGATGGCGGCGCTGTGCGGCATCACCTGCGCCGACATCGGCGACCTGCCCGACCACCTACGCAAGGACGCCGACACCACCCCGCTCCGGGTGCTGCCGGTCGACCTCGAGCCGGAGGTCACTGACGTGGTCGCCGAGGTCCGGCCGACCGAGGCGTCGCGCGAGGAGGGGCAGCTCTCCCCCGACGCCGAGCTGGCCCAGGCGCTCAGCGAGCTCCGGCTGACCAAGGACGAGTACGAGGTCGACGAGCTGTCGGAGGCCTGCCGGAAGACCGCCGCCGCGTTCGCGGCCGTGGTCGCGGACCTGCCGGAGGCGGTCCGCCGCGGCCGGGGCGAACGCTGGGTCGAGGGGATCTTCGGCCTGCACGCACGACACGTCGGCAATGCGGTCGGCTACGACACCATCGCGGCCTCGGGCAACCACGCCTGCACCCTGCACTGGATCCGCAACGACGGCGACGTGCGCGACGGCGACCTGCTGCTGCTCGATGCCGGAATCGAGCTCGACTCGCTCTATACCGCCGACGTGACCCGGACCCTGCCGGTCAACGGACGGTTCAGCGATGAGCAGCGGATGGTCTACGACGCGGTCTACGCGGCCCAGCAGGCCGGGATCGATGCGGCGCGGCCGGGGGCGAAGTTCTCCGACGTCCACGACGCGGCGGTCCGCGTGATCGCCCGGCATCTCGAGGAGTGGGGGCTGCTGCCGGTCAGTACGGAGGAGTCGCTGGGCGAGGACGGCGGGCAGCACCGGCGCTGGATGGTGCACGGCACCTCGCACCACCTCGGCCTCGACGTGCACGACTGTGCCCAGGCCCGGCGGGAGAAGTACCGGGAGGCGATCCTCGAGCCCGGTATGGTGCTGACGGTCGAGCCTGGCCTGTACTTCAAGGCCGACGACGACCTCGTGCCGGAGCGGCTGCGCGGCATCGGCGTCCGGATCGAGGACGACATCGTGATCACCGACACCGGCTGCGTCAATCTGTCCGCCGACCTGCCGCGGACCAGCGCCGACGTCGAGCGCTGGATGGCGGAGGTGTGGGCCGGCTCCGGGGCCGCGGCCAGCCGTGACGACAGCCCGTAGCGCCCTACCTGCCGGCGATTCCCGCAAGTGTCGCCCGGACCGAGCGAGGTCCGGGCGACACGCCGAAAGCGGTGATGGGCCCGCTCGCCGCCCCAGAACGAGCCGGCCCATCGGCCCGAGAGGGGCTTACAGCACCCGCCGCGACCGGCTCCGGCCGGTCGCCACGGAGGCGATCATCACCAGCACCGCCGCGACCGCGATCGCGATCAGCCAGCGGACCCAGTCGATGCCCGGGCTGCCGTCGCCACCGAACGCGGCGTAGATGTACCAGCCGAGGATCACGCCCCCGATCCCGCAGAGGATCGTGAGCCACAGCGGGATGTTGTCCTTGTCGCCCGGGGCGACGAACTTGCCAAGCAGGCCGATGATGATGCCCGCGATGATGACTCCGATGATCTCCATGCGCGTTACTCCTTTTGCCTGACCCGCCGCCCAGTGCGGCGGGCGTTGGCCGACCGTCGGGCCCACGCTCGGCGGCCGGCCTGTTTACAGTGTAAACCACGTCGATTTACGATGTAAACGGCCCCTGAGGCTGTGTCGTCGCCTCGAGAGGACACCGACGCACGCCCCCCGGCACAGGGAGGCGAACATCCGGCGCCGCACGCTCCTCCGCCCGCGTCTGCGACCGGTACGAGACGTGCACAGAAACTGAGTGTTGCCTATGAAGAGCCGACTGCTGCATCCGGGGTGGCTACCCAGCGGTCGGTCGGCCGGTCTACTCGAAGGCTGCGGCGCGGGCCCCGGGCATGCCCTGGAGCGTCTCCCGCGCCTGGGCGGCGAGCTTGTGTTCGCAGAGCACCTCGTACTTGGTGGCGACCGTCTGGGTGATCGAGGTGAAGTCGCGCTGCCCCCGGCTCATGGCGTACCCGGCCGCAGCGAAGCCGATACCCAGCGCGATGCCGATCGCCAGCGAGACCAGCAGCAGCGCGAGGAAGCTGGCCGGCCGGGTGAAGATCAGCAGGACCAGCGCGACCAGCAGGCCGGTGGAGATGCCGGACATGACGCCCTGGTTGATCACCGTGCCCCAGTTGCGGCGTCCCAGGACCCGCTCCACGGACTTCAGGTCGGTACCGACGATGGCGAGGTTCTGTACCTCGAACTTCTGGTCGGACAGGTAGTCGACGGCCTTCTGGGCCTCCGCATAGCTGTTGAAGATCCCCACCGACTGCGGGAACTGCAGATCGAACAACGAGCCGGGCTGCTGCCGCGGGATGGCCATCCTTCTCCTCCTGACGTCAACTCCCCAATCTACCCCGGCCGAGCCTCGCCGCCCGCTGGCCGGCCGCCCGGGTCAGCGGTGTCCGGCCAGGGTGACGACGAAGGTGTTCTCCACCGGCCGAGGGGTGGACCGGGTGTAGTTGCTCAGCATGACGAAAACGTACTTGCGGCCGTCGGCCCCGGTCACGTAGCCGCTGAGGGCGGTGACGCCGGTCAGCGTGCCCGTCTTGCCCCGGGCGTTGTAGGCGGCACGCGTACCGTTCATCCGGTTCCGCAGCGTGCCGCCGACCATCCGCTCCCGGTTCCCGGCGACCGGGAACGAGGCGTAGAACGTCTGGAACCAGGGCTCCTTGCCGGCCCGGAAGAGCAGCTTGGCCATCGCCCGGCCGGTGATCCGGTTGGCCCGGGTCAGCCCCGAGCCGTCGGTCAGGCTCACCCCGGCCATCGGCACACCGATCCTGCGCAGGTAGCGGGTGGTGACGGCCAGTCCCGACTTCCAGGTCCCCGACCCGCCGGTGACCCGGCTCATTGTCTTGGTCAGGTGCTCGGCGTGCATGTTGTTGGACAGCTTCATGAACGGGACCAGCAGCTGGGCCAGGGTGCGCGAACGGTCCCGAGCCACCCGGGTCCGGTTGCCGCTCGGCGTGGCTCCGACCAGGGTCGCGCCCTCCACCTTGACCCCGACCTCGGCCAGCTCGGCGCGGAAGACCGCGGCGGCGTAGAGCTCCGGGCGGTGCACCGTGATCTGCCAGGATCCCGCCGACCGGCCGATGGGCACCCGGCCGGACACGGTGATGGTGTTGCTGCCGTGGTTGCGCCGGGCCGAGAACGTCGTCGACGTACCCCGGCCCGAGGTCGTGGTCCGGTTGGCGATCTTGATGTACTTCGCAGCGGCGGCGGGTGAGGTGGTGAC
The DNA here is from genome assembly GCA_035296105.1 of Propionibacteriaceae bacterium. GTDB lineage: Bacteria > Actinomycetota > Actinomycetes > Propionibacteriales > Propionibacteriaceae > Microlunatus. The sequence continues at coordinate 3,585 of DATHBQ010000088.1, forward strand.
CACGGCGGGCTGGCCGGCCCGACCGGGACGATACTTGAGTATCACGGTGCCGGAGTCGAGGTCGGCGTTGGGCGCCACGGTGAGGGCGGAGATCTCCCCGGCGTAGTAGTCCTGCGCATACCCCTTCGACCAGCCGGGGTTGTAGCGCACGCTGTCGAAGTAGGTCGGGTCGACCACCAGCCGGCCGGTGACCCGGGTGATCCCGGCCCGCCTCACCTGCCGGGCCAGCAGGGCGTAGTCGTTCTCCCGGCTGGACGGGTCACCGAAACCCTTCAGGTAGAGCCGACCGTCCAGTACGCCCCGGACCACCGGGTCCCGGCGGTACACGTCGGTGTGGAAGGTGAAGCCCGGTCCGAGGGTCTCCAGCGCCGCCGCCGCGGTCAGGACCTTGGTGTTGGACGCCGGGATCCGCGGCACGATGCCGTTGCGGCTGTACAGCCGCTCACCGGTGACCGCGTCCAGCACCACGGCCGAGGACTTGGCCCGCTGCACCCGCGAGTCCGACATCACCGCGTTGACCTTGCGGACCAGACGCGGGTCCGGCGCGGCCTCCGCCGGTGCGGCGGTGGTCGCCACGGCGACCGTGGCCGAGAGCACGACGGCAGTGAGAAGTCCGAGACCGTGGCGGAGCCGGATGGGGACGTTCGGCATGGGGTCGCTCCTGGGATCCGGCGGTCCCCGAGCCGGTGGTCAGGCTAACCGACGGTCGTGGCCGGCAGGGTCATTCCCGGGGGAAGACGCAGAACTCGTTGCCCTCCGGATCGGCCAGGATGTGCCAGGAGATGTCGTCGTCCGGTCTGCGGAGCAGGTAGGCGCCAGCCTCAAGGAGCTCGTCGACGTCACCGCGGACATCCCAGTGCAGCCGGTTCTTGACCGTCTTCGGTTCCGGAACCTCACCGAACACCCACCCGACGTCGCGCCCGAGCGGTCCCTCCAGCCAGGAGAAGCTCCCGTCGCCGGTGTCCGTCCCGTGCTGCACCAGCACCTCGAACCGGTCGGCCCACCAGGTGGCGATGGCCGCCGGGTCCGCGGAGTCCACGACCACCTCGTACAGCCGGTAGTCGCGCAGGGTGTCGGGGTCGCGGACGAAGGCGCACAGCTCGCCGCCCTCGGGATCGGCCATCACGGTCCACCGCTGGCTGTCGTCCAGCACCCGGGCACCGAGACCGATCAGATCCGAGACCGCCGCAACGTGCACGTCGAGGTGCACCCGGTGCTTGACCGTCTTCGGCTCGGGCACCACGTTCAACCACATGGAGTGCTCGGGCACTCCGTCGGTCAGGCACTCGGGCCGGTCGGGATCAGGTCGCAGGCCCAGGGCTGGACCCCAGAAGGCGGCGGCGGTGGCCACGTCGGCGACGTCGAGGCACAGATCCTGGAACTCGATCATGCGACTCAGAATGCCATCGCCGGGGATAATGCCCCCGTGGCGGCATCGGCGACCTCGGTCTTCATCTCCCGGATCCGGAACCTTCCGGTGCTCGACGACGCCGGGGACCAGGTGGGCAAGCTACGCGACGTCGTCGTGCAGCGGCGGGCCGGCGGACACCCGCCCCGAGTGAAGGGGCTGGCCGTCGAGCTCTTCGCCCGGCACCGGATCTTCATCCCGATGCCGCGGGTGCGCAGCATCGACGCCATGCAGGTGGTGATCTCCGGAGTGGTCAACACCCGACGGTTCGAGCGGCGCGAGTCCGAGATGCTGGTGATCGACGACCTGTTCGACCTGACCGTGCAGCGGGTCGACCAGTCGGCTTCCGCGGTGATCTTCGACGTGGCCATGCGGCCGGTCCGTTCCCACGACTGGGAGCTGTCCGAGGTGGCGCTGCGGGAGGTCGGGTCGCGCCGCACTCTGGGCCGCCGGGGACACGTGACCATTGTCGACTGGTCGGCCATCACCGTGTTCAGCGGTGACCGGGGGCACCGCACGGAGCGGCTGCTGGCCCAGATGGAGGACATGCGGGCCGCCGACATCGCCCGCGAGCTGCACGACATGACTCCGGAGCGCCGCGCGGAGGTCGCCACCGCCCTGGACGACCAGAAGCTGGCCGACGCCCTGGAGGAGCTGCCCGAGGACGAGCAGGTGCAGCTGATCTCCGAGCTGGACATGGAGCGGGCCGCCGACATCCTCGAGGAGATGGACCCCGACGACGCCGCGGACCTGATCGCCGAGCTGGCACCCGAGCTGGCCGAGCGACTACTCGGCCGGATGGAGCCGGAGGAAGCCAAGGATGTGCGTCGGCTGCTCAACTACGCCGAGTTCACCGCTGGCGGCATGATGACGCCGGAGCCGGTGATCCTGCCGCCGGACGCCACGGTGGCTGATGCCCTGGCCCGGATCCGGGACTCCGACCTGACCCCCGCACTGGCCTGCATGGTCTACGTCTGTCGGGCACCACTGGAGACCCCGACCGGGCGCTTCATGGGCGCCGTGCACTTCCAACGACTGCTGCGCGAACCCCCGTCCACCCTGGTCTCCGCCCTCGTGGACAACGAGCTGGAGATCCTGACCGACGACGCCAACCTGCATGCCGTGAGCCGGTACTTCGCGACGTACAACCTGGTCAACGCGCCAGTCGTGGACGCCAAGCACAGGCTGATCGGGGCGGTCACCGTCGACGACGTGCTGGACCATGTGCTACCGGAGGACTGGCGCGGCCGGCAGCTGGACCTGCTGTCGAGCGGTGACCCTGCGGCGGGCCGTCGTGGCTAAGGCGGAGCGGAGCCTGGAGCGGCTCAACACCCCGGGGCGCCGCCGGCGCTCCACGCTGCCCACGGTCAAGGTCGACCGGGACGCGTTCGGCAAGTTCGCCGAGGGCTTCGCCCGGTTCATGGGCACCGCCCGCTTCCTGGCCGGGATGACGGTGATCATCATCCTCTGGGTGATCTGGAACGTACCGGTCGGACCGGACCGACCGCGGTTCGACGAGTACCCGTTCATCTTCCTGACCCTGGTGCTGTCGCTGCAGGCCTCCTACGCGGCGCCACTGATCCTGCTGGCCCAGAACCGGCAGGAGGCCCGCGACCGGGTCGGCATCGAGCAGGACCGGGAACGCGCCGCCCAGAGCCGGGCGGACATGGACTTCCTCGCCCGCGAGATCGCCAGCGTGCGGATGTCGGTGGGCGAGCTGGCCACCCGGGACTACCTCCGCTCCGAGCTGCGGTCTGAGCTCCGCGCGATCCTGGCCGAGCTCGACGACGAGGGCGGTTTGCGGCGCCCCGGTGTGACGCAGGAGACGCCTGGTCGGACGGGATAGCCGCCAGGTCGGACGGGATGGCCGCCTACCCTGGAAGACGTGCCCGACACCGTGACCGAACATCCATTGGCGCCGAGCATCCGGGCCGCGCTGCACGGCGTCAACGACCCGGAGATCCGGCGACCGATCACCGACCTGGGCATGGTCGAGGCGATCGACGTCGACGCCGACAACCGGGTCCGGGTCGAGGTGCTGCTGACCGTCTCCGGCTGCCCGATGAAGGACACCCTGCGCCGGGACGTGACCGCGGCCGTGACCGCGGTGCCCGGGGTGTCCGGGGTCGAGGTCGCCCTTGGGGTGATGAACGAGGAGCAGCGGTCGGCGCTGCGGGACCTGCTCAAGGGCGGTCAGCCCGACCGCGAGATCCCGTTCGCCCGTCCTGGCTCGCTGACCAAGGTGATCGCCGTCGCCTCCGGCAAGGGCGGGGTGGGCAAGTCCTCGGTGACGGTCAACCTCGCGCTGGCGCTGGCCGCGCAGGGCCGGACAGTCGGCCTGCTGGACGCTGACATCTACGGCCACTCCGTACCGGCCATGCTCGGGGTCGCGGACGCGCGGCCGACGGCGGTGGAGGACATGATCATGCCGGTCCCCGCCCACGGGCTGAAGGTGATCTCCATCGGCATGCTCAAGCCGCGCCGCGACCAGGTGGTCGCCTGGCGTGGGCCGATCCTGGATCGGGCACT
>DATHBQ010000089.1:0-6723 GCA_035296105.1 Propionibacteriaceae bacterium
GTCACCTTCGAGCTGGAGGCTCTGGAAAGCGATCTCGGCGGCCTGGACGAGGGCGACGCCACCACCGGCGACGATGCCCTCTTCGACGGCAGCCTTCGCATTGCGGACAGCGTCCTCGATGCGGTGCTTGCGCTCCTTGAGCTCCACCTCGGTGGCAGCCCCGACCTTGATCACCGCAACGCCGCCGGCCAGCTTGGCCAGCCGCTCCTGCAGCTTCTCGCGGTCGTAGTCGGAGTCGGAGTTCTCGATCTCGGTGCGGATCTGGCTGACCCGGCCCGCGATCTGGTCCGAGCTTCCGCCGCCCTCGATGATGGTCGTCTCGTCCTTGGTGACCACCACGGAGCGAGCCTGGCCGAGCAGCTCCAGCCCGACACCGTCGAGCTTCAGGCCGACCTCCTCGGAGATGACCTGGCCGCCGGTGAGGATGGCGATGTCGGTCAGCATGGCCTTGCGCCGGTCACCGAAGCCCGGGGCCTTGACGGCGACGGACTTGAAGGTGCCGCGGATCTTGTTGACGATCAGCGCGGCCAGGGCCTCGCCGTCGACGTCCTCGGCGATCACCACGAGCGGCTTGCCCGCCTGGATGACCTTCTCCAGCACCGGCAGCAGGTCCTTGAGGTTGGAGATCTTGGAGTTGACGATCAGCACGTACGGATCGTCGAGCACGGTCTCCATGCGCTCGGTGTCGGTGACGAAGTAGGGCGAGATGTAGCCCTTGTCGAAGCGCATGCCCTCGGTGAGCTCGAGCTCCAGGCCGAAGGTGTTCGACTCGTCGACGGTGATGACGCCTTCCTTGCCGACCTTGTCCATCGCCTCGGCGATGATCTCGCCGACCTGCGGGTCCGCGGCGGAGATCGACGCGGTGGCGGCGATCTGCTCCTTGGTCTCCACGTCCTTGGCGGTGCTGGCCAGCTCCTCGACGATGGCCGCCACGGCCTTCTCGATGCCCTTCTTCAGGCTCATCGGGTTGGCGCCGGCGGTCACGTTGCGCAGGCCCTCGCGGACCATCGCCTGGGCCAGCACGGTCGCCGTGGTGGTGCCGTCACCGGCCACGTCGTCGGTCTTCTTGGCAACTTCCTTGACGAGCTCGGCGCCGATCTTCTCGTAGGGATCCTCGAGCTCGATCTCCTTGGCGATGCTCACACCATCGTTGGTGATGGTCGGAGCACCCCACTTCTTCTCCAGCACGACGTTGCGGCCCTTGGGTCCAAGGGTCACCTTGACGGCATCGGCGAGGGTGTTCATCCCCCGCTCGAGGCCGCGCCGCGCCTCAGTGTTGAACTGAATCAGTTTTGGCATGGTGTCCTCTAGTGAGTGGATGGCTCCTCCAGCGGTGCCCGCGACGGACGGCCCATGGGAGCCTCACCGGCTGGGAAGGTGGCACTCTCATGCCGAGAGTGCTAACTAATTTTTAGCACTCGCACCATGCGAGTGCAAACAAACCCTCCGTCTACCGGCCCCTTCGGCCACCCTCCCCCGCAACCGGTCACCTGCGACCGGTGACCAGTCTGGAAACCTGTCGCAGTTGACCGGTTTCTCGGAGGGGACGGGAATAGGCGGCTGCGGACGCGCTGTTGCCGCTAGACGTGGCCCAGGAAACGATTACCCGCGCCGATGTAGGACTTCGATCCGAGCGCGGGCCGATCCTCGGGTCGGTGATGCTGAGCGTCGCCCTGGTCGCCCTCGACTCCACCATCCTGGCCACCGCCGTCCCGTCGATCGTCGACGACTTGGGCGGCTTCTCCTCGTTCCCCTGGCTGTTCTCGATCTTCCTGCTGGCCCAGGCGGTCTCGGTGCCGGTCTTCGCCAAGCTCTCCGACCTGGTCGGGCGCAAGCCGATCATGCTGGTCGGGGTCGGCGCCTTCGTGCTCGGCTCCATCGGCTGCGGCTTCGCCTGGAGCATGCCGGCGCTGATCGCCTTCCGCGGCCTGCAGGGCCTGGGCGCCGGCGCGGTGCAGCCGATGGCGATGACGATTATCGGTGACATCTACACCGTGGCCGAACGCGCCAAGGTCCAGGGTTACGTGGCCAGCGTCTGGGCCGCCTCGTCGGTCGTCGGACCGACCCTGGGCGGCCTCTTCGTCGACTTCGCCAACTGGCGCTGGATCTTCTTCATCAACATCCCACTGGGCGCGGTCGCGGCCTGGTTCCTGGCCCGCCGCTTCTCCGAGCACGTGGAGCGGCAGGCCCGCCCGAAGCTCGACCTGGCCGGCGCCGGCCTGCTCACCGCCGGCAGCTCGCTGCTGATCCTGGCGCTGTTGCAGGGTGGGGTCTCGTGGCCCTGGTCCTCCACCCCCAGCCTGGTCCTGTTCGGTCTGTCCGTCGCTCTGCTGGTCGCCTTCGTCCTGGTCGAGCGGCGGGCCGCCGAGCCGGTGCTGCCCGGCTGGCTGTTCCGCAACCGGCTGCTCAACGCCACCAGCCTGGCCTCGCTGGCCGTCGGCGTGATGCTGATCGGCCTGGTCTCCTACATCCCGCTGTACGCCCAGGGTGTGCTCGGCACCAGCGCCCTGGTTGGCGGCTTCGCCGTCGCCGCCCTCACCCTGGGCTGGCCGCTGGCCGCCTCGTCGGCCGGGCGGATCTACCTACGGATCGGGTTCCGCGGGACCGCCCTGATCGGAGCGGTGATCCTGGTCGGCGGCGCCGTGATGCTCTGGCTCATCTCTCCGGAAAGCTCGGTCTTCCAGCTCGCGGCGACCTCCTTCGTGGTCGGGCTCGGCCTCGGTCTGTCCGCCGCGCCCACCCTGATCGCCGCCCAGTCGGCGGTCGACTGGTCCCAGCGCGGCGTGGTCACCGGCACCAACATGTTCGCCCGCTCGATCGGCAGCGCGCTGGGCATCGCCGCCTTCGGCGCCATTGCCAACGCCTCCCTCAGCACCCGGATCGGCGGCCACGCCACCACGGCGGCCAGCATCCCGCCCGAGGCGCTCGCCGCCGCGCTGCACCAGGTGTTCGTCGGCTCGGCGGTGGTGGCCGCCCTGCTGCTCGTGGCTGTCGCGATCATGCCGCGTACGCCGGCCCTCGGCTCGGAAGGGTCGTGACCTTCGCCCTGCCGCGCGCATAGCATCCGGACATGAGGGGTGCGCGCGGAGCCGCCCGGTGTCGCCGACTCGCCGCCGGCTTCCTCGCCCTGGTTCTCGCCACGCTGCTGGCGGGGTGCAGCTACGCCGATGACGAACCGGGCCTTTTCGGGCGCACTCCGGCGTCATCGGTCGCCACCGAGGACTCCGGCCAGACCCCGGACAGTACCGCGCCCGTCCCAGTGCTCGGCGAGGCGACCTGGATCAGCGTCGACCCGCCGGGTATCCCGATCCGGATCGCCATCCACGGCGTACGCCGCGTCCCCGGCGGCACCGTCCTGGACTGGAGCATCACCGCGCTGAGCGCGGCCGGCGGGCGGCCCGGCGCCCCCATTCCGGGCGGTCTCCGGCTGGACCTGGACGAGCCCTCGGACGTGGCGCTGGTGGACGCGCCCGCCGACCGGGTCTACCGGCCGCTGCTCAGCCGGGACGGCAGCCGCCAGTGCCTGTGCACCCCCGCCCGGCGGGCTCAGGAGGACCTCGCCCTGGACGTGCCCCGCCTGCTGCAGGTCGCCTACCCTCCGCTGCCTGAGTCGGCCCGGGTCATCGACGTGTCGATCACCCCGGTGCCGGTGTTCTCCCGCATCCCGGTCGCCCCGATCGGTGCGATCGCGGCGCCGATCGCCGAGACCGACCTGGCCCGGCCGATCACGCCGGCCGCCCCCCTCGGGCGCACGGCGGACTTCCGCCTGCCCAACGGGCAGGGGTTCGCCATCGAGGTGGAGGCGGTGCTGGCCAGCGGCACCCTGACCTCGGTCGTCTGGAGTCTCGAGGCCCGGTCCCGCGGACCGGGTCCGGGTCCCGGCCTGCAGCCCCAGCTGACCCGCGGCGACACCTGGCGGGTGACCCCGCTGCGCCTCCGCCGTACCGGCGACGCTCCGGCCTGCCTGTGCCTGGACCCCGCCGTCTGGCGCGAGCAGCTGGAGGAGCCGGGCCGGCGGGTCACCGTGGTCACGAACCTGGGCGAGATCCCCCGAGGTACCACGGCCGTGGACGTGCTCTTTCCCGGGGTCCCGCCGCTGCGCGACATCCGGGTGACCGCCGCCTCGGATGGCGCGTACCGGTCCGGCGGCACCACCCGCGGCCCCCGCCAGACCTGGAGCTACCGGGCCAACCGGGCGCAACCGGGCTGGCGGCTGTACAACTGGCCCACTCCGGCGCCGAAGATCACCGCGGACGACTTCGCCGCCACCGTCGACCGGCTGCTGAGCTGAGGCAGCGCCGGCTCAGGACTCGTCCTCCGCGGGGCCGACCCGCTCGTCCTCCTGCCCGACCGGCGGGGCGTTGAGCGGGGCCAGCTCGGCGACCAGCGGGACCACGTCGGCGATCGAGTCGCAGACCCGCGTCGGCCGGTACGGGAACCGACCGATCTGGTCGGCCCGGGTCGAGCCGGTCAGCACCAGGATGGTCCGCAGCCCGGCCTCGATGCCGGAGATCACGTCGGTGTCCATCCGGTCCCCCACCATCACCGTGCTCTCGGAGTGGGCGTCGATGGAGTTGAGGGCCGACCGCATCATCAGCGGGTTGGGCTTGCCGACGAAGTAGGGCGTGATCCCGGTCGCCTGGGTGATCAGCGCCGCCACCGAGCCGGTCGCCGGCAGCGAGCCCTCCGGCGAGGGTCCGGTCACGTCCGGGTTGGTGGCGATGAACCGGGCGCCGCGCTCGATCAGCCGGATGGCCCGGGTGATGCCCTCGAAGGAGTAGGTGCGGGTCTCACCGAGCACCACGTAGTCGGGGTCGCGCTCGGTCAGCACGAACCCGATGTCGTGCAGGGCGGAGGTCAGGCCCGCCTCGCCGATCACGTACGCCGAACCGCCGGTGCTCTGGTCGGCGAGGAACTGGGCGGTGGCCAGGGCCGAGGTCCAGATGCATCGCTCGGGGACGTCGATGCCGCTGGCCAGCAGCCGGGCCCGCAGGTCGCGAGCCGTGAACATCGAGTTGTTGGTCAGCACCAGGTAGCGCCGGTTGTGCTGCTGCAGGGCCGCGATGAAGTCCGCGCCGCCGGGCAGCGCCTGCTCCTCGTGGACCAGGACGCCATCCATGTCGGTCAGCCAGCACTCGACGGGCCTGCGGTCACTCATGCCGAACTCCTCCTCCAGCGCCCTGCGACACTCACCCTATGAAGGCCGAAGGGGGGCGACCCCCTCGCACCCCCGCGGCGCGCGCAACAACACACCGGAGCGCGCCCAGATGATCACGTCCCGGCTGCCCGACCCCGCCGTGTTCGTGCTGGCCGGTGCGGCCGGCTCGGGCAAGTCGACCTGGGCGACCACGCGCTTCCGGGCCACCGAGATCGTCTCGTCCGACGCGCTCCGCGCGGTGGTGGGCAGCGGACCGGCCGACCTGGACGCCACGTCCGAGGCGTTCGACCTGCTCGACCAGATCATCACCGCCCGCACCCGGCGCGGTCTGACCACGGTGGTCGACACCCTCGGGCTGGATGCCGAGCGACGCCGGGACTACCTCCGGGTCGCCCGAACGGCGGGCCTGCCGGCGGTGCTGGTCATCCTGAACACCCCGGCCGCCCTGTGCCGGGAGCGGAACCGGGATCGCGACCGCCCGGTGCCGGCACCGGTGATCACCGAGCAGCTCCGGCGGGTCCGCCGGCTTGCGGAGGAGGTGGAGAACGAGGGCTGGGACCTCGTCGTGGTGGAGACCGGTGAGCCCGACGGCACAAGACGCCCTGAGCTGTTCGAAGGGCTCGGCAGAGGCATGGTCGATGGCCCTCCGACAGGCTCAGGGCGCATCTCGGTGATTCTGCAGGTGTCCCGGTTCCCGTGGCCGGAGACCGACCCGACCGGCTGGCTGGTCGACCTGGCCCGCGCGGCCGACGCGTACGGGTTCGCCGGACTGGCCCTGATGGACCATCTGATCCAGATCCCGCAGGTGGACCGGGCCTGGGAGCCGATTCCCGAGCCCTGGGTGACGCTGGGGCTGCTGGCCGGATTGGACACCCAACTGCGGCTGGGGACCCTGGTCTCGCCGGTGACCTTCCGGGCGCCCGGGATCATCGCCAAGGCCGCAGCCACCCTCGACGTCCTCAGCGGCGGTCGGGCGTTCTGCGGCCTGGGGGCCGGGTGGTGGCTGCGTGAGCACCAGGCGTACGGGCTGGATTTCCCGCCGGGTCCGGCGCGCCTCGACGCGCTGCAGACCTGCATCGAGACCTTGCGGGCGCTGTGGGCGCCGGGCACCAAGGCCTACGCCGGCCGCTATGTGCACCTGCCGGAGACGACGTGCTACCCCCGACCAGTGGGCTCCCTGCCACTTCTAGTGGGCGGCGGCGGCGAGCGGCGGACGCTGCGGATCGTCGCCGAGCAGGCGGACGGGTGCAACGTCTCTTCCGACCCGAAGACCCTGCCCCGGAAGATCGAGGTGCTGCGCCGGCACTGTGCCGACCTGGGCCGGGACCCCACCGAGGTCGAGGTCACCGTGCTCGACCTGCCGATCATCGGCCGGAACCGGGAGGACGTGGCGCGACGGGTGGAGCGACTGCGCGGGCGTACGCCGGCCCCGGTCTTCGCCGCCCGGCACTCGGCCGGGCTGGCCGCGGACCACGCCGAGCGCTACCGGGGGCTGGCCGAGCTGGGCGTGGGCACGGTGTTCGTCGCCCTGCCCGACCTGCGCGGAGCGGAGGACCTGGAGCGCT
>DATHBQ010000090.1:0-3747 GCA_035296105.1 Propionibacteriaceae bacterium
GAGCCGACCAGGCGATCAGGTCGGCGTAGCTGTTGAGGAACTCCTGCGGATGGTCACCGTGGCGCGGATCCACGGTGTTGGCGAAGTTGAGGCACATCCGTTCGCCCAGCAGCCGCAGACCAGCGAGATCGGTTCCCCGGACGTCCTTGACCACTTCTAACCTTTCATTACTTCTTGACTGGTTATAGCGCAGCGTCTAACGTACCGGCAAATAACCGTTTGCTAGTTAGGTGGCGATGGCTATGACGAGCACCAGCCTGGCGTCCGATCCGGTGGCCCCCCGGAGCCTGCTACGCCGCGACCGGGACTTCGCCCGCCTGTGGGTCGGGGAGAGCGTCTCGGCGGTGGGGACGCAGATCAGCCTGCTGGCCATCCCGCTGGTGGCCGTGCAGCTGCTCCACGCCACGCCCGGCCAGATGGGTGTGCTCGGCGCCCTGGGCACGATCCCGTACCTGCTGTTCGCGGTGGTCGCCGGCGTCTGGGCGGACCGGAGCCGGAAGCGGCCGCTGCTCATCGGTGCCCAGATCGCCGAGGCGCTGCTGCTGTTGCTGATCCCCGTGCTGGCGCTGCTCGGGGTGTTCCGGCTGAGCCACCTGTTTGCGATCGCCTTCGCGCTCGGCGTGGCCAAGGTGCTGTTCGAGGTCGCCTACCAGTCCTACCTGCCGCAGCTGGTGCCGCGGGACGACCTGGTGCAGGCCAACAGCCGGCTGAGCGCCAGCGCCTCGGTCGCCGAGATCGGCGGGCCGGGTCTGGGCGGCCTGCTGGTCAGCGTACTGACGGCGCCCTTCGCCATCGTGGTAGATGCGGTGTCCTTCCTGGTCTCCGCCGTGGCGGTGGGTCGCATCCAGCGCCGGGAGCCGGCTCCCGTGGTCGACCGTCACCGCCGGATCCGCACCGAGGTCGCCGAGGGGTTTCGGGAGACCGTCCGCAACCGCTACCTGCTGGCGTTCGCGGGCGAGGCGGCGACCTACAACGTGGCCTGGAGCGCGATCAACGCGCTGCTGGTGCTGTGGGCGGTACGCGAGCTCGGGCTGAGCGCGGCGACGTTGGGGCTGCTGCTGTCGGTCGGCAGCGTGGGCGCCCTGCTCGGGGCGTTGCTGACCGACCGACTGGCCCGCCGCATCGGAGTCGGCCGGGCGATGTGGACCAGCGCGGTGGTCAGCAACATCGGGGTGCTGCTGATCCCGGCCGCCGCCGGGCACCCGGCCCTAGTCTTGGCCGTGCTCGGAATCGCCTTCTTCCTTCGAGGTCTGGGGATGACCGGAACCAACGTGCACACCTACGCCATCCGGCAGGCGGTCACGCCGGTGGCGATGCTGGGTCGGTCCAGTGCGGCGTACCGGGTGCTCACCGACGGATTCGTTCCCCTCGGCGCGCTGCTCGGCGGTCTGCTCGGCGAGGCGATCGGACTGCGGCCGGCCCTGCTGGTGGGCGCCCTGCTGCTCTTCCCGTCCTGGTGCTGGCTGTACTTCTCGCCGGCCCGGTCGTTGCGCACGCTGCCCGCCGCCCCGGAGAACCAGGGGTGATCGACCTCGCCGACGTACGCGCCGCCGCTGGTCAGGTGCTCGCCACGGTGGGGAGCGACCCGCGCTACGGCCACACCGCCGCCCTGTACGTCCGGGTCGCCGGCGACGTGGTGGTCGACGAGCACCTCCGTGGACCGCGGGCCAACGACGTCTTCTCGGTGACCAAGAGCGTGCTGGCCACGGTGCTGGCCCGGCTCGCCGCCGACGGACGGCTGCCCGACCGGCACAGTCCGGTCTCCGCCGTCCTGTCGGCGCTGCGGAACACGCCCGCGGCCGACCACACCTGGTGGCACCTGCTGACCATGACCCGCGGAGCGCGGACCGACGGACCCTGGGACGTCGATGCGGTCACCGAGCTGCCCGGCGGCCAGGTGGCCCACATCGCGGCGGCGCCGCAGCTCGAACCGCCCGGCCGGCACTTCCGGTACGACAACGGGGGCACCCACCTGCTGTCCGCGGCGGCGGCCCAGCTGATCGGCGAGACGGTCGCGGCGTACGCGGTCCGGGAGCTGTTTGATCCGCTGCGGATCGACGATGCCTACTGGCTGGCCGACCCGGACGGCCACTCGTTCGGCTACGCCCACCTGCGGCTGAGCGCTGCCGACCTGGGCCGGATCGGCCAGCTGTGGCTCGACCAGGGCGTCGTCGCTGGGCGGGCGCTGCTGGACCGGGAGTTCCTGGCCGAGATGAGGCGGGCGCACACCCCGGGCGGGCCGCCGGAGCACCTGCCGTACGGGTTCCTCACCTGGATCGACGGCAGCACGCTGCTGGCCGGCGGCTGGGCCGGCCAACACATGCTGGTGCTGCCCGATGTCGCGGCCGTCGTGGTGACCACCGGCGACCCGGGCTTCGCGTTCGGGCCGCCGGCTTCCGACTACCTGCCGCAGGACTGGCTCCCGGCCCTGGGCCTGGTGCGGCGGCACCTGCTCCCGGTGCTCGGCGGGGCGACCCGGGCGGGCATGCTGGACCGGCCCGACCGCGGCGAGGAGAGCGCACCGTGAGCATCCCTGACCGGCTGGCCCGACTGGTGGGTGGTGTCGGCCTGCTGGCTCTGCTGGCTACCGGAGCCTGTGCCGACGGAGGGGAGAACAGTCCGCCGCCGCCGGACGACACTCCCTCGGCCGCTGCGACGTCGCCGTCAGCTGTGCCGTCAGCTGAGCCGGCCGACCCGGCGGCCGGGTCGGCGCTGGCCCTGCAGCTGCCGGGGATGGCCGATGCCGATGTGGACAGCTTTCTCTACTCCGAGAACCTGGCGATGGACCTCTACCGGCCGGCGACCGGGTCGGGTCCATGGTCGGTCGTCGTGGTGCTGCACGGCGTGACCCGGGACCCGAGCCCGAAGGACTTCGGCGGGCTCGTCGGCTGGGGTCAGGCGCTGGCCGCCAGCGGCGTGGCCGCGGCCGTGATCAACTACCGACCGGACGACACGCTCTCCGACCGGCAGGGGATCGAGGACGTCCAGGCGGCCGTCCGGCTGTTGCGGGAGAAGTCGGACGAGCTGGAGCTCGACGGGTCCAAGCTCGCCGTGCTCGGCTTCTCGGCCGGTGGACCCAATCTGGTCGCGGCCGCCTTCGACCCGGCCAACCAACCGGTCCGTGCCGTGGCCGGCGTCTACCCGGTCCTGGACACCACGAAGATCGGCGGCGAGACCGACATCGCTGCCACCCTGCTGGACGAGGTCGAGCAGCGACGCACCCCGGTGCTGCTGGCGTACGGGGCGGACGACTCGGTGCCCGGCGTCAACTCCGCGCTGCCCGCCCTGCGGAGATCGGACGCCGCGGAGCAGGGCCGGATCCGCCTCGTGGTCCACCAGGCGGGCGGGCACGGGTTCGACGTGGACAACCCGGATGCCCGGAGTCGGGCGATCATCCAGCAGGTGCTGACCTTCCTGACCGGTCGGCTGCGCTGAGGCCTACTGGAGGTAACTCTCGACCTGGAACGCGGGGCGGACCGACGCGTCGTCCTCGTCCTGGTGCGCGGCCCGGCGGGCTTGGCGCTGGCGGAGAAGGTCCCAACACTGGTCCAGGGCGACGTCCAGCCGACTCAGCTCCCGGCGCTCGATCTCCGGGTCGATCTGGCCCTGCTCCACCTCGGCCCGCAACTGGTGCTCTCGGTCCACGATCCGCTTGATCTCGTCCAGGATCTGCCGGTCGTCCATCTGTCTCGCCCCCAGGGATGTCGGTCGTCGGCCATACTCTCCCACAGCGCGCGGGTATCCGGC
>DATHBQ010000091.1:0-8451 GCA_035296105.1 Propionibacteriaceae bacterium
GGGGCGAGCCGCACGCACCAGGCGGTGCGCGAGCTCGGCGAGGCCCACCCCGAGGACAGCCCATAAGGCGAGCGAGGTGACGAAGCTGCCGGTGCGGAAGGAGTACAGCACCGAGGCCGGGAAGTCGGTCGGCACCTCGTCGTAGCGGGGCAGCAGGGCGACGGCCCCGAGGGTGACCGTCAGGTAGCCGGCGATCGCGGCAAGGCCGGCCCACCAGGCCCCGATCCGGGTGGCCAGCCGGCGACCGACCAGCACGGCGGCGACGGCGGCGATCACCGAGACGGCCACCGTGGCGAGGTAGAGCGTGGTCCGGGTCCCGATGGTGTCGGCCGAGCCCACCGCCGGCGGGTTCGGCGGGTAGGCGACGAAGGGCAGCACGTACAGGCTGACGAAGCCGATCCCGGCGACCAGCAGAGTGCTGCCGCGTACGCCGAGGGTGCCGAACCGGCCCAGGGCCAGCGCGCTCAGCACGCCGATCAGCCCGCCCAGCGTGGTGCCGGCCACCGCCGTGGCGGTCAGCAGCCCCGCGGTGGACTGGAGCGAGCGCGGCACCTCGGAGCCGGGCTCCCCTCCGGCGGCGTGGCCGCTTCCGTCGGCATGGCTGTGACCGGCGCCGGACTCCTCCAGCGCGATGGCCGCGTTGATCGACGGCTCGCTCACCACGTACGCCACGCCGAAGGCCACGATTCCGGCGACCAGGCCGGCCAGCAGGCCCCGGACCAGGAAGCTACGGACGGAGATCATGTCCCCGGCTCAGTGGCAGGGGAAGCCGAGCAGGTGGCGGCCGTCGTGGGTCCACTCGTGGACCGCGTTGCCCGCGACCAGGGCGAAGGCTCCTTCCTCGGCGCCGACGAAGTACAGCGCGACCAGGGCGAGCAGGGCGGCGAAGATCAGCCAGGGCAGCACCTGACCGAGGGCGAGCTTCGGGAGGGCGGGGGCTGTTGCCGGCGCGTGGTGGGTGAGCTCTGACACGGTTTCCTCCTGGGTTACGGCGACCCGTTGGACGGTGGGAATTCCTCGGAGGTAGGTCTGACTCGAGCCGAAGCTCACACAGTGGCGCGACCGTGCCGGATTCTCACCGAACTTCCAGGTCCTCCGCGAACGGCGAAACACTACCGCCCGTCACCCGCCGGCGCTACTGGTGCGCGGCATAGGGTCGCGACTGTGAGAGCTGCGCGGGCGAACGGCTGGTGGGGGAACGTGATCACCCATCCGTCCGCCGTGCTGCTCGTCGTTCAGCTGCTCGGCGTCCTGATCTACCCCTTCATGGAGGAGACCGCCTTCGGCCGGCCGATCTTCGAGGTCTTCGGAGTGCTGGTGCTGGCCCTGGCGATCTTCACGGTGCGGAACTCCCCGGGACCCACCTGGATCATGATCGTGCTCGGAGTGGCCGCCTCCGTGCTCTCCATCGTCGACGGGTTGACTCCCAGCCCGACCCTGCAGGGCGCCTCGGCGATCCTGCACGCGCTGTTCTACCTCTACGCGGCCGGCAGCCTGATGGTCTACATCCTGAACGACGGTCAGGTGACCGCCGACGAGCTGTACGCGGTGGGGGCCACGTTCACTCTGGTGGCCTGGGCCTTCGCATACGTCTACTTGATCACCCAGATCATCTGGCCGGGCTCCTTCACCGCCGCGGTGAACTCCGACGCCCCACGGACCTGGGTCGAGCTGCTGTACCTCAGCTTCGCCACCCTAACCAGCACGGGGCTGTCCGACATCGTGCCGATCAGCCCCTACGCCCGCGCGGTGTCGATGCTGGAGCAGCTCGCCGGCGTCGGTTACATCGCCCTCTTCGTCTCGCGCGTTGTGGGTCTGACCATCTCCCGCCAGTTCACCGCCGACGAGCCCTCTCGGGACGCCTGATGGCCGAGCGGCTGCTGGCGGTGGCGTACGCGCCCACAGCCGAGACGCGTATCCCGATGTTCGGCGGCTGGTCGGGCCCGGCGCTCGGCGACGTGTCGGTGCTGGACGGTCGGGTGGCGAGCTGGGTCCGCGGGCCCGAGCCGGTCGCCGCGCAGACCGCGGAGATGTTGGGTGGTGGGGCTGAGGCGGAGGTGCTCTCCGAGCTGGCCGACGCGGACTTCGGGGCCTGGGCGGAGCTGACCCTGGACGAGGTCGGTGAGCGGGAACCGCAGGCGCTGCGGGTTTGGCTGCTCGATCCGTGGGTCAGTCCGCACGGCGGGGAGAGCCTGGCGGATCTGATCTGGCGGGTCGGTCAGGCGATCGACCAGCACCCTTGGCCGGAGGGCCGGTCGGTGGCGGTGGTCGCGCCGTTGGTCGCCCGGGCCCTGGCGGTGCACGCCCTCGGCGCTCCGCCCGAGGTGATCTTCCGGGTCGACGTCGCCCCGCTCGGCCGGGTGCTGATGTCCCGCTCGGGTGACCACTGGCGGCTGCAGGGCCTCAGCTAGGCCGCCACTCTCTCCTTCATCACTTCCTGCCCCCTTACTCCTCCTTGCCGCCTGCTGCAGAGGGCGGGAAGAAGGAGCAGAGGGCGGGAAGTGTTGGAGGCATGCGCCAAGGACGGCGAGGCTCACGCCGGCCGGAGCGCGGAGGCCGCCAGCCGCACCTTGCCCTCGTGGAGCTGGTAGGTGGCCCCGATGACCGCGCAGCGGCTCACCCGGACCGCCGCGCTGACAACCGACGAGCGGGCGCTGAGCAGGGCCGCGGTCTGACGAACGTGCTCGGCCTCGATCTGGTCCAGCGTCGGCGCCTCGGGGGCGGTCGAACGCCGGGCGGCCAGCACGCTGGGGGTGACGCGTTCGACGATGTCACGGAGGAAGCCGGGCGGCACGTCGCCGGTGCCGAGGGCGTCGACGGTCGCGGCGACCGCGCCACAGCTGTCGTGACCGAGGACCACGATCAGCGGGACGTGCAGCACCGCCACCCCGAACTCCACCGAGCCCAGGACGCTGGAGTCGACGACGTGTCCGGCGGTGCGCACGACGAACAGGTCGCCCAGGCCCTGGTCGAAGATGATCTCGGCGGCGACCCGGGAGTCGCTGCAGCCGAAGACGAGCGCGTACGGGTTCTGCCCGGCGCTCAGCTCGGCGCGCTTGGCCCCGTCCTGACCGGGATGTCGAGGCTGGCCGGACAGGAACCGCTGGTTGCCCTGCCGCAGCCTCTCCCACGCCAACATCGGTGCGGGTAGCGAACGGTTCTCGTTGTCGGTCACGTCGTTCCTGCTTCCAGGTCGGGGCCACGGGGATCGCGGCGGATCAGCGGTGCCGCAGGCTGAGGGCGATCCGATCCCGGCTGGCCAGGCCGCCGTCCTCGACGAGGGCGATCCAGCCGCCGCGGCGGAGGACGACCTCGATGACCTCGTCGACCGCGTCGTCGAGGACGTCGGGATGCTCGACGTCGGTGGCCGGTTCCAGGAAGTCACCGTCGGAGCTCAGCCGCGCCGGGAAGAACAGACCCTGCTCGACGGCGAGCATCTCGGGTCGTTCGGCGCGACTGGCCAGCCAGACGGCGGGCATGCCGCTCACCACCCGGCCGGCGCTCTGGCGCTCCTCGAGCAGGGCGAGGGCCTCGCCCTGGCGGGAGCGCAGGTAGCTCTCGAGCACGGGCCGGATGAGCGCAGCCAGCACCGGCAACGGGGTCCGCAGGTGGCTGCCGGGGACCGTGCCGGCCAGCCGGCCGAGGTTGCGGGAGAGGTGGGTGAAGCGGGTCAGGGTGCGGGTGGCGCCGACGAGGACCAGCGGAGCCGGGTGCACCCTCAGATAGGTGCCGAGCGCCTGGTCCACGGTGCGGAGAAAGGCGTCCCCGTCCGTATCGCCCCTGGACGCCCGCGGGCGCCGGTTCGCGCGGCCGGGCCGGTCGGGTCGGGAGGCCCGATTGACCAGCGGGAACGGCCCAGTCGGTGGAGGCAGCATCGTGTCGGCGACGGCGTCGAAGAGGCGGGCCTCCCGTTCGGTGAGCACCAGCACGACATGCCGTGGGGTGCGGTGCAGCGACCGCACGAGGTCGCGGGTGGCGAACGTGGGGTCGATGACGGTCCGGTCGACGACGGCCACGGGCAGCCCCCAGGCGGACCGGTGGCCGGAGCTCACGTACAGGGCGACGGCGCCCCGGGTAGGTCGGCCCATCACGTCCTGGCGGAGGTCCTCCAAGTGGCGGACCAGGTCGGCCGCGCCGACGGAGCCCAGCTCGGTGCGGAGCCGCTCCACGGCCTCGGCCACCAGCCGGCCGAGCCGTCCCGCGGCCTCCCGGGACATCGTCGGCGCCGGCTCTGCCGTGCACAGGACCGAGACCGCGGGGTAGTCCTGGAGCTCCTGCACCGAAACGACCTCAGCGGCGGTGGGCAGCGGGAGCGGGCTCGAGCGGTGGGGCGCCGAGCCGACGGCGGCGAGGGTCATGAGGGGGTCCTCCTTCGAGATGGGGTTGGGGTGGCGGATGCGGATGCGGACGCCGTCTCGGCTGGAGTGGCGGCGGGTCTGGAGCGGGTACTCCACAGGCTCGCGCCGATACTCACCAGCAGGGTGGCTCCGATGACCCCGAGGGTCAGCGGGACCGGCAGCTTGCCGACGGCGGTCTCGGAGAGGATGAGCTTGAGCCCGGCGAAGGCCAGCAGGAACGCCAGCCCGTAGTGCAGGTGCACGAAGCGGCGCAGCATGCCGGCGAGGCAGAAGTAGAGGGCGCGCAGCCCGAGGACGGCGAAGGCGTTCGCCGACCACACCAGGAACGTGTCGGTGGTGATGGCGAGCACCGCAGCGACGGAGTCGATGGCGAAGACCAGGTCGGTGGCCTCGACGGCGACCAGCGCGACGAAGAGCAGGGTGGCCGTACGTCGTCCGTCGAGCCGGACGAAGAAGCGGCTGCCGTGGTAGGTCGGCGTGGTGGGGACGAGCCGGCGGACCATGCGGACCACCAGGTTGCGGTCCGGGTCGACCTCGGCGTCGTGCCGGAACGCCATCTTCCACGCCGTCCACAGCAGAAGCGCGCCGAGCAGGAACGCAGTCCAGGAGAGGGCCTCGAGCAGGGCGGCACCGCTGAAGATGAAGATCAGGCGGAAGCCGAGGGCCCCCACGACGCCCCAGAACAGCACCTTGTGCTGGTACGCCGGCGGGACGGCGAAGGCGGCGAAGATCATCGCGAAGATGAACACGTTGTCGACCGACAACGCCTTCTCGATCAGGTAGCCGGCGTAGTAGGTGCCCGCCACCTCACCGCCTTGCCAGATCCAGAGCAGCACGCCGAAGCCGAGACCGACGACGATCCACACGCCGCTCCAGATGGCGGCTTCGCGGAACCCGATCTCGTGGTGGTCGCGGTGCCGGAACAGGTCGACGGCCAGCATCGCGACGATGGTCACGGTGAGGGCCGCCCAGGCCCACCAGGGCACTACGAAGAACTCGGTCACGGAGCAGGGTCCCTTCGTCGCTAGCTCGAAGGTCTTTCCCGCCCGTGCGGCCAGGCCGGCCAGGCCGGTCGCGCCGGGCCTGGATCAGGACCGTGGTGTCGGCGCGCCGTCGTGGGATACTCCCCTTGTGCGAACCAGTATTGGCGAAAGGAATGTCGTATGTCAATCCCGCGGTGGACCTTCCTCGCCAACCACACCCACGTGCTGGTGTGCATCGACCGCGATCCCACGACGACGATGCGTGGGATCGCCGAGCAGGTCGGGATCACCGAGCGGGCGGTGCAGCGGATCGTGGCCGAGCTGGTCGAGGGCGGTTACCTGGAGCGGCGCCGCGAGGGCCGGCGCAACCTCTACGCCATCAACCGCGACCGTCCGCTGCGGCACCCGCTGGAGAAGTCGACGAGCGTGGACGCGCTGCTGCACCTGATCGACGGTTGACGCGGACTAGCGACACCTGTTTCACATTCTTAGTTCGTTGGACGGGAGTATCCCCAGGCACCTCGTCATCAGGACGGTCCGGGACGACCGGGTTCTTCCCGCTGCCTGCAGCCGGCGGTGAGAAGGAGTAGCCAGCGGGAGGTGTCGAAGGAAGAGGCGCTCAGGGCGTCGGTGAGAAGCCGGCGACCGCGCCGATCACCGTAATCGCCGGCGGCCGGATGCCCTCGGCATGGGTGCGTTCGGCGATGTCGGCCAGGGTGGCGCGTACGGTGAACTGGCCGGGCAGGCCGGCGTCGGCGACGGTGAGCGCGGGGGTCTCGCCCGCCATCCCGTGCTCGAGCAGAGCGGCGGTGATGGCCGGCAGCGTCACCACCCCCATCAGGATCACCAGCGTGGTGTTGGCGGTGGCCAGTGACCGCCAGTCCAGCGTCGAGCCGGGGGCGCCCGGTGGCAGGTGGCCGGACACCACGGTGAAGCCCTGGGTCAGGTCGCGGTGGGTCAGCGGGATCCCGGCCAGGGCCGGCCCGGCCGTTGCCGAGGAGACGCCGGGCACCACGGTCACCGGGATGCCGGCCGCCGCACAGGCCTGCCACTCCTCGCCGCCGCGGCCGAGCACGAAGCTGTCGCCGCCCTTGAACCGCACGACCGTACGTCCCGCCGACGCGTGCTCGACCAGCACCCGGTTGATCTGCTCCTGGGAGGTGGAGGCGCCGCGGGGGATCTTGGCCACGTCGATGACGACCGCGTCGGACCGGGCGTGGTCCAGCGCGGCCAGGGGCGCCAGGCGGTCGGTGACGATCACGTCGGCCCGCTGGATCGCCGCCAGGCCACCGACGGTGAGCAGGTCGAGGTTCCCCGGCCCGCCGCCGACCAGGATCACCTCACCAGTGCCGGCGGTCCGCTCGGCCGGCGCGTCGTGCGCGCGTGGCTGGGTGGTCAGGACGTTGGCGGACCGGGCCAGCGCTACGACCGAGGCATCGGCGTCGCGGTCGCCGGTGGCCGGGACCACCAAAGCCACTCCCGTCAGGTCGGACGCTTCAACCGCCCGGTCCTGGGCAGTCAGCATGTCGCGGGCCGCGAGATCACGGATCGTCAGGCCGATCTCGGGCCCGAGCACGACGACCTCCGCCCGGGCCTCGAGCAGCGCACGTACCGGGCCGAGGGCGGCGGCCCCTCCACCGCAGACCACCACCCGGCGGCCAGCGACCTCCAAGGGCGCGGTGAAGGACGCGGCGGCGTCCTCGTCAGGCATACCGGTCGCGGATCCGCTGCAGGGCCTCGGCGAGACGGTCGGTGGTCGACCGGTCGCGTACGGCGATGCGGATCCAGTCCGGACCCAGACCGGGGAAGGTCTCGCCGCGGCGGACCGCGAAGCCCTCAGTCCGCAGTGCCTCCCGGAGCCAACCGGGTTCTCGATCCGCGCGGCCGGAGTCGACCAGCACGAACGGGGTCCTCGGCTCACCGGCCACCACAAGATGGAGTTCGGCGAGGCGGTCCACCAGGTAGTGGCGGACGGCGGCGATCTCCTCGGCCGCGGCATCGGCGATCTCCCGGGCCTTGTCGGTGAGGCAGGCGGCGATGGCGGCCAGGGCCGGCGCGGAGACCGACCACGGCGGCTGCTGGGCCCGCAGGCGAGTGATGATCTCCGGGTCGCCGACGGCGTAGCCGGCGCGGAGACCGGCGAGGCCCCAGGTCTTGGTCAGCGACCGGAGCACCACCAGACCGGGCATCGCGCGCGTGATCATCGTCTCCGGCTCGCCCGGCACCGCGTCCATGAACGCCTCGTCGACGACGAGGACCCGGCCCGGCCGGAGCAGGCGGCGCAGGGTGGCCGCGGAATGCAGGGTGCCGGTCGGGTTCGTCGGGTTGCCGACCATCACCAGGTCGGCGTCGGCCGGGATCTGGCTGGGATCGAGTCGGAAGCCGGTATCGCTGGTCAGGACCACGCGCTGCGGCACGTGCCCCGCAGCGCGCAGGGCGGCCTCGGGCTCGGTGAACTGCGGGTGCACCACCACGGGTCGCCGCGGGCGCAGGGCCCGGGCCAGCAGGGTGAACGTCTCGGCCCCGCCCGCCGTCGGCAGCACCGACTCCGGCGGTATGGCGTGGGCGGCGGCAATGGCCGCGGTCGTGTCGTCGGTCCGCGGATAGGCGCCGAGGGCGGAGGTGGCCTCATTGATGACCGCGGCCAGCCAGTCGGGCGGGCCGGGTACGCGTACGTTCACCGCCAGGTCGACCAAGCCGTCGGCGACGTCCCGGTCCCCGTGGTGGCTCAGGTCCTCCCAGAACCGGTCAGAAACGACGCCCCTGACCGCCTCGGAGCTGCCGTTTGTGACCGGTTTCGGTGAGGGGGTGGCGGCGTAGGCGTGCACGGCGGCGGCGAAGCGCTGGGCCAGGTGTGGGTGGCCGGCCCAGTGCAGGTGCAGGTAGCTGGCGTGCAGGGAATCGGTGGCGAAGCCGACCGGCTCGCCGTCGACCAGCCAGGCCGGCCGGTCGCCGTACGCCGGCTCGACCACTGTGCGGTGGAACTCGTGCCCGGTCACCCGGCGCCCGGCGACGGCCAGCAGCTGGTCACGGGCCGCGACGGGGGAGCGGTAGCGCAGGGTGAGCCGGTCGGTCATCCGCCCGTCGGCCGGGATGGCGCCGACCATGGG
>DATHBQ010000092.1:0-15762 GCA_035296105.1 Propionibacteriaceae bacterium
CTGGTGCAGGATGCTCCGGTCCAGCGCGTACCAGAACCGGCCGTCGGCGGCGGGTCGGTCGTCGCCGGCGTACGCCGCTCGGAAATCCATCCGGGCGCCGGTGTTGAGCTCGACCTCGAATCCGGGCTGCGTCGTACCGGACTGGGCGACGCTCCGCCGGTAGAGCACGAGCTCCAGCCCGCGGGCCGGGCAGGGCAACGCCTCGTGGCGGAGCCGGGCGACCAGCTCCCGCTTCTGCTCGAGGTCGACCGGGTCCTCGCAGACCAGCGCGACGTCGACGTCGCTCCGGCCCGGCTGGTAGGCCTCCAGGGCGATCGAGCCGGCGCCGTACGCCCCGACCAGGTTGCGGCCGAGGATCCTCCGCGCCGTCTGGACGACCGCGTCGAGGTACCGCTCGACCTCTGGAGTCATCCGCGTCCCCGACAGGTGGCCCTCGCATCGAGGCGCTTCCATCGCGGGTGGTTGGCGGCGAAGGCGTCGGCGACCGGCCCGAACCTGGCCGCCACAGTTCCGGAGATCGGCACACTCATCAGCGCAGCGTAGGCGGAAGGGGCATGGCCCTGATCAGTGGTCGGGACTTGGTGTCGGTCGATCATCAATCGTTGTCGAGTGCTTGCCAGCGTCAACGAGATGACGGAATGCTTCGGTCATGGCAGCCAAGAAGTCCTCGACCAAGAAGGAGCCGGGCCAGGTCAGCTCGCCCGTCTCGCACGTCCGGTCCACACCGATCGGGGAGTACGGCTTCATCAGCGACGGCGAGGTATCCGCGCTGCTGTCGCCCAACGGGACTGTGGAGTGGATGTGCGTCCCGCGGTTCGATGCGGCCAGCATCTTCGGCAGCATCCTGGGTCGGCACGCGGGCTCCTTCAAGATCGCGCCGGACGACGTCACGGTGCCCGCCGACGTCCGCTACCTGCCGGGGACGATGATTCTGGAGACGAGCTGGGGAACGCCGACCGGCTGGATCATCGTCCGCGACGCACTTCTGATCGGCCCGTGGCACCACGAGAACGACCGGTCCAAGACCTACCAGCGCACCCCGACCGACTACGAGGCGGAGCACATCCTGCTGCGCACCATCCGCTGCGCCTCCGGCGAGGTGCAGACCCTCGTCGACTGCGAACCGGTCTTCGACTACGGCCGGCAGCGGGCCCTCTGGGAGTACACCGACGACACCTACTACCAGGGCATGGCCACCTCCGAGGAGGGCGACCTCCGGCTGACCCTGACCAGTGACCTGCGGCTCGGCTTCGAGGGCGGGCGGGCCACCGCACGGACCCTGCTGCGCCAGGGCGACACCCGGTTCATCGCGCTGTCCTGGGGTGGGGCCGTCCCGCCGCGGACGTTCGCCGAGGCGTACAAGAAGCAGGTCTGGACCGCCCACCACTGGCAGCACTGGCTGGCCCGGGGCAAGTTCCCCGACCATCCCTGGCGGGGCTACCTCCAGCGCAGCGCACTGACCCTCAAGGGGCTGACGTACTCACCGACTGGTGCCATCACCGCGGCGGGGTCGACCTCGCTGCCGGAGACGCCGGGCGGCGGGCGGAACTACGACTACCGGTTCACCTGGATCCGGGATGCGACGTTCGCGCTGTGGGGCCTCTACTCGCTCGGCCTGGACTGGGAGGCGGTGGACTTCTTCTCCTTCATCGCCGACATCGCCACCCGCGACGAGCACCTGCAGATCATGTACGGCATCGGCGGCGAGAAGGAGCTGGAGGAGCACGAGCTTGACCATTTGCCCGGGTACGCCAACTCGCGTCCGGTGCGGATCGGCAACGCGGCGTACAACCAGAACCAGCACGACGTCTGGGGGGCCCTGCTCGACTCGGTCTACCTGCACTTCAAGGCCGCCGACCACGTCGACGGCCGGATCTGGCCGATCCTGGACAAGCAGGTGACCGAGGCGCTGAAGTACTGGCGGGAGCCCGACGCCGGGATCTGGGAGGTACGCGGTCAGCTGCAGCACTTCACCTCCTCCAAGATCATGTGCTGGGTGGCGGTGGACCGCGGCGCGAAGATTGCCCGGATCAGCGGCGAGGACGGCAAGGCCAACGAGTGGGAGCTCGCCGCCCAGGAGATCAAGGACGACATCCTGGCGAACGGCGTCGACGAGCGCGGCGTGCTCACCCAGTACTACGGGACGAAGGCCCTGGACGCGTCGCTGCTGCTGGCCCCACTGGTGCGGTTCCTGCCCGCCGACGACCCGATCATCCGCAACACGGTGCTGGCCATCGCCGACGAGCTGACGGTCGACGGTCTGGTGCTGCGCTACAAGGTCGAGGAGACCGACGACGGGTTCAGCGGCGAGGAGGGCACCTTCACCATCTGCTCGTTCTGGCTGGTCTCCGCGCTGTGCGAGATCGGGGAGTACCACCGCGCCCGCAAGCTGTGCGCCAAGCTCCTCTCCTTTGCCGGCCCGCTCGATCTCTACGGCGAGGAGATCGACCCGCACACCGGCCAGCATCTGGGCAACTTCCCCCAGGCCTTCACCCACCTCGCCCTGATCAACGCGGTGCTGCACGTGATCAAGCTGGAGAGTCGGCAGGATCATACGGAGGGTGCCTGGGCCGGCTCGGCCGGGAACGGCGAATCTGGGTAGAAAGGGGGCATGACCGCTGCTCCGTGGGTACCCGCAGACGCAACTGTTCCCAAGCTCCGCGAGGCGGCCCCGCAGTGCCGCGGCTGCGAGCTCTGGGAGCCGGCCACCCAGGTGGTCTTCTCGGCGGGCAACGACCGGGCGCCGCTGGTGCTGGTGGGCGAGCAGCCCGGCGACGCCGAGGACCGGCAGGGGGTCCCGTTCGTCGGTCCGGCCGGCAAGGTGCTGCAGCGCGCGCTGGCCGAGGCGGAGATCGCGGTGGCCGACGTCTACGTGACCAACGCGGTCAAGCACTTCCGGTTCACCGAGCGGGGCAAGCGGCGGATCCACGCCACGCCGCAGATGTCCCACATCAAGGCCTGCCGTCCCTGGCTGGAGGCGGAGCTGAACGTGGTCGACCCCAAGCTGATCGTCTGCCTCGGCTCGACGGCGGCCAAGGCGCTGCTCGGTTCGAGCTTCCGGGTCACCCAGTCGCGCGGCCAGGTGCTGGAACACGAGACGCCGGTCGGGAACCGCCGGGTGCTCGCTACCGTGCACCCGTCCTCGATACTGCGGGCGGACGAGGCCGAGCGGGACGCGGCGTACGCGGGCCTGGTGGCGGATCTGCGGGTGGCCGGCCAAGCGTTGGCCGGACGCTCCTTGGCCTAGTCGCGAACGATTCGGCGCTCCGTGTCGTCTGTAGGGGTGAGGCCGTCCCGGAGTGAGGAGTTCCCTTGTTCGATCAGATCGGCGACATGCCCCTGCACCCGCTGGTCATCCACGTCCCCGTCCTCGGGATCCCGCTCGGCCTGCTGCTGACACTGCTGTTCGCGTTCCCGCGGACCCGGGAGTGGGCCCGCTGGCCGTTGGCAGTGACCGTTCTGGGCTCCACCGCCGCGACCTGGGTCGCCCTGAAGAGCGGTGAGGCACTCCAGGCCTCGCTCCAGATCACCGGAGGAAACCCGGTCGGCGACCTGGTCAACCAGCATTCGGTGCTGGCCGACCAGCTCTTCTACATCATGCTCGGGTTCTCCGTGATCACCCTGCTCAACGTGTTCCTGGTCCGGACGGTCCCCGCCGCGGACGGGAGCCGTCAGGAGGGCCGGCCCGCGGCGCCGCTGCGGATCCTGCTCGTGGTCGCCATGGCGGCGGTAGGCGCGGTGGCCTTTGTCTGGGTCGCCCGGGTTGGCGACCTGGGTGCCCGGGCGGTCTGGAACCCGACCGGCACCGGCCTGTTCCCCTTCTGATCAGGCGAACAGGGAGGCCGCCCGGCGGCGGAGCAGCTGCTCGGCGAGGAACAGGTCGAGCGGTTCGGTGATCTTGAGGTTCTCGGGGTCACCGGGGACGACAGCGATCGGCACGTCCGGCAGGTAGCGCAGCACCACCGTCGCGTCGTCGGTGGCGGTGAACGCCGGGTCCCGGGCCGCGGCGGAGTACCCGGCGCGAAGAGTCGACAGCCGGAAGGACTGCGGCGTCTGGCAGCGGCGGAGCCGCGGCCGGGGCAGGATCTCGACCAGGTGGTTGCGGTCGAGGTCGACCTCCACCACGGTGTCGCTGGAGCCGATCGCCGTGATGACGGCCTCGTGGTCGCCCAGGGCAGTCACGTTGGCGGCCAGGATCGCCTCGGTGACCAGCGGCCGGGCCGCATCGTGCACCAGCACGTTGGCCTCCTCCGGACCCAGGGCGGCCAGCGCGGCCGCGGTGCTGTCGTTGCGGGTCGTCCCGCCGGACACGACCTGGCTGACCTTGTCGTAGCCGCCCCTGGCGACGATCTCGGGCACGAGGTCGAGGTGGCCGGGCGTCATCACCACGACGATCTCGTCGACCACCGGGGAGCGCTGCATGGCGGCAATCGAGTGCTCGAGGATCGGCCGTCCGGCGAGCGGGATCAGCTGCTTGGGAACCGACCGGCCCATCCGTGTGCCGGTGCCACCGGCCAGGACCACGGCGACGTTGCGCAACCCAGCCATCCCCGCGACCCTAGTGCCCGACGCCCAGCCGCCGGCTGAGGTTGACCGTGTACGCGGTCGAGTCCGGCATCGGCCTGTCGTCGACGGCCGTCACGGCGACCGCGCCGCTGAGGCTGCTGGTCCAGAACGCGCCCGCCGCCCGGCGCAGCTCAGCGGGCGTGATGCGGCGGATGGCCACCGGCGTCCCGTCGCCGGTCAGCAGGTCCAGCACCTCCCGGCGGGTGACGCCGGGCAGCACCTGCTCGTCCAGCGGTGCGGTGCACCACTGTCCGGACGCGTCGCGCCAGAACAGGTTGCCCCGGTCGGTCTCCGTCACCCAGCCGGCCGCCGTGAAGTAGGGGAGCGCCGGCTCAGTCCGGGAGGCCGCCCGCGCGAGCGCGGCCCGGTCGCCCCACTTGTGCCGCCAGGAGTGGCTCGGCCGGGAGGCCAGGGCCAGCGCGCTGCGGGTGGGTCGTGGACCCAGCGGTCGGCTGCTCAGCTCCACAGTCAGGCCGTCCGCCTGTGGCCGTGCCGTGACACGCAGCGCCCGCCGGGGCACCCGGCCCGCGTTCTGCAGATGGGAGGCCGCCCGGGCGGGCAGGTCGTCGGGCAGCCCGTGGCCGTAGAGCTCGCGGGCGGAGCGGTCGAGCCTCGCCAGGTGCCCGGCCAGCCGGACCGGCTGCCCGTCGACCACCAGCACCGTCTCGAAGACGCCGGCCGCGAGCAGGTCGCCGGCCGGGGGGTTCGGCTCCCCGGCCAGCGCCGGGGCCAGCGAACCGCCGATGGCGGAGACCAGCGGCGCCGCCTTGTGCAGGCACTCGTACCACTCCCGGACCGGGACGCTCTCGGCCGTGATGCCGCCGCCGACCCCCAGCTGCAGGCGGTTCCCCTCAGTCTCGAAGGTGCGGATGACGACGTTCAGCTCCAGGCCGGCCGCCGGCGAGGTGAGCCCGAGGGCCCCGGTGTAGGCCCCGCGCGGTTCGGGCTCGAGCGCGGCTATGGCCTGCTCCGCCGCGCCCTTCGGGGCACCGGTGACCGAGCCCGGCGGGAAGGTGGACCGCAACAGGTCCGTCGGTCCCAGACCTTCGGCAAGCTCCCCGTGCACCGTGGACACCAGGTGCCACACGCCGGGGTGGCCCTGTACGTCGAGAAGCTCCTCGACCGTCACCGTGCCCGGCCGGCAGACCCGGGACAGGTCGTTGCGCATCAGGTCGACGATCATGACGTTCTCGGCGGCGTCCTTGGCCGAGGCGCGCAGGGAGGCGGCGCCGGTGGCGGTCCGCGGTGCCGTGCCCTTGATCGGGGAGGTGGTCACCCGCCCGCCGCGCAGCCGGAGGAACAGCTCCGGGCTGAAGCTGGCCACCATCCGGTCGGCGGGCCCACTGGCCAGCGCGGCGTAGGCCGGCCGCAGGCGGTCGGCGACCTCGGCGAACAGCGCCGGCGCCGGCCGGTCGAGACCCGCGTGCAGTCGTAGACAGAGGTTGACCTGGTAGAAGTCGCCGCGATGGATCCGGCCGATCACGTCCTCGACCGTGCCCAGGTAGGCGGTCTGCGCCGAACCGGCGTCCCCGCGGGTGGTGAAGACCGGCTCGCCGGCGCCGGCCGGGCGAGCGGGCGGCTTCGCGAGTACCCGACGCCAGTGCTCCAGGGCCGCCGTGTCGGCGGCCTGCCGGCCCGACAGGCCCAGCGACTCGAACGCCCACCCGTCATCGTCCCGCCAGCGCAGCAGGGAGTCGTAGAAGGCTACGGCGGTCGAACCCCGTCCGTAGCCGAGCAGGGCCAGCCAGCCCCCGCCGACCAGGTCGGGCGGAACATCGGTCAGCCGGGGCTGATCGTCGAGGTCGCCGAACGCCCCGCCCGCGGTTCCCGGAGTGTGCACCCGCAGCGGCTGTCGTAGCAGCAGCGCGCCGCCGCCGAACCAGCGACCCCACAGGGCGGCCGGACGGTCGGCCGGATCCAGAGCAGCGATCACCGCCCCAGGCGTCGCCGTCGACGGCAGGGGAACCCGGTAGGGCCGTCCCGGCTGCCCGGTCAGCCGCAGGATGTCGTCCGGCTCAGCCATTCCCGGCCAGCGCGGACAGCACCCGGTCCGCGCTGCTGCCCAGCCCGAGCTCCTCGGTCAGCCGGGTGAAGATCCGCGGATGCGCCGGCGCGGTCGGCCGAGCCAGGTCGTCCCAGTCGACACTGAGGTCGAGGTCGCGGGCCACCGCGACCACCGTCGGGGCGACCGCCAGGTAGTCGATCGCCGCGCCCAGCTTGGCGGCCACGGCGCCACTCACCCGGCCGCCCGGCCGGCTGGCCTCGGCCAGGATCCCCTCCAGGTTGCCGTGCGAGGTCAGCAGGGCGGCCGCGGTCTTCTCGCCAATCCCCGCGACGCCCGGTAGGCCGTCCGAGGCGTCGCCGCGCAAGGTGGCGTAGTCGACGTAGGCGGCGGCCGGGACGTGGTACCTGGCCCGCACCCAGGCGTCGTCGACGATCTCGTGCTTGCCGACCCCGCGGGCGATGTAGAGCACCCGGACCTGCCGGGCGTCGTCGACCACCTGGAACAGGTCGCGGTCCCCGGTGACCACGTCGACCGGCATCGGCGCCGTCGCCGCCAGGGTGCCGATCACGTCGTCGGCCTCGTAACCGTCCTTGCCGACGATGGCGATGCCCAGCGCCTCCAGGGTGGCGATGATCAGCGGCACCTGGACGGCGAGGTCGTTCGGCGCCTGCTCGCCCGCGGTGTCGGCCGAGCTGGCCATCTCGGCGACCTGCACCTGTCCGGGACTGGCCACCCGATGAGCCTTGTAGGACGGCAGCAGATCTACCCGCCACTGCGGTCGCCAGTCGTTGTCCCAGCAGCACGCCAGGTGGCTGGGGTCGTAGGTGGTGACCAGCCGGCTGATGAAGTCGAGCAGTCCGCGGAGGGCATTTATCGGAGTTCCGTCGGGTGCACGAAATGAATCGGGAACGCCGTAGAACGCCCGAAAATAGAGCGATGCGGTGTCCAAAAGCATTATTCTGCGCGAGGCCACAGGCAGATCCTGGCACGATGACGACATGGAGAAGCTCGACCGTCGCATCCTCGCGCTGCTGGCGCGCGACGGTCGGATGTCCTACACCGACATCGGCAAGGAAACCGGGCTGTCCACCTCCGCGGCCCAGCAGCGGGTCCGGCGGCTAGAGCAGCGGGGCGTGATCAAGGGCTACACCGCGGTGCTCGACGCGGCCGCGCTCGGCCTGCTGGTGACGGCGTTCGTGGCGATCAAGCCCTTCGACCCGGCGCAGTCCGACGACGCCCCTGACCGGCTCCGCCACATCGAGGAGATCATCTCCTGCTACTCGGTGGCCGGGGAGCCGAGCTACCTGCTCAAGGTGCAGGTGCCGACGATGGCCGACCTGGAGGCCCTGCTGGCCCGGATCCGCGCCGACGGCAAGGTGTCGACCCACACCACCACGGTGCTGTCCGTACCGTACGAGGACCGACCGCAGATCTGAGCGTGGCACGGATTCCAGCAAGGGGGACGACCCCCTTGACCCCCCGCAGGGCGGGCCGTGTCTGATCGGTTCGTCGGACCCGCCCTTTCGCTGACCGGCGCTCGGATCCACGCGCCGTCGAGCCCCGGAGCCACCGCGCTGGTGGTCGAGGACGGGACGATCACGTTTCTCGGCTCGGACGACGGCGCCCGGGCGGTCGCCGGCGGCGCAACGGAGATCGACCTGCGCGGCCGGCTGCTCACTCCGGCGTTCGTTGATGCCCATCTGCATGCGGTGCAGGCCGGCCTAGTCGCGGCCGGGCTGGATCTGCACGACGCGAGCAGCCGCGCCGACGTGCTGGACCGGCTGGCGGTGTACGCGGCTCGTCGACCGGACGGGGTGATCATCGGCCAGGGCTGGGACGAGCGGTCCTGGCCCGACCCGCGATTCCCGGACCGATCGGAGCTGGACCGGGCGAGCGGCGGCCGGATCGTCTATCTGGCCCGCGTCGACGTCCACTCGGCCGCGGTCTCCACCGCCGTGCTGGACCGGCTCTCCGGCGTCGCCGACGTCGCCGGGTTCTCGGCGGACGGGGTGCTCACCCAGCAGGCGCACCACCTCAGCCGGGTGCTGGTCAACGACCTGCTCTCCGACGAGGACCGCCGTGCCGCCGCGCGCTGGACGCTGGGCCAGGTTGCGCGACTCGGGGTGGCCGCGGTGCACGAGCTCGGCGGTCCGCACCTCGGCCCGCTGGCCGACCTGACCCGGGTCCGTGAGGTGGGGGAGGAGGTCGGGCTCGACGTCACCACCTACTGGGGCGAGCTCGCCTCGGGCGAGGCGTTCGCCCGCGCCCGCTCGGTGGGTGCGGCCGGGCTGGCCGGGGACCTGTGCGTGGACGGGTCGATCGGCTCGCGGACGGCGGCCCTGCACACCGCGTACGCCGACGCCGAGCATCGGGGCGTGCGGTACCTGGACGACGACGAGATCGCCGGACATCTCACCGAGTGCACCCGGGCCGGCCTGCCCGCCGGGTTCCACTGCATCGGCGACGACGCCGTGGCCGCGGCGGTGGCCGGGCTGCGCCGGGCCGCCACCGAGGTCGGCGCCGCCGCCGTCCGGCGGACCCAGCATCGGCTCGAGCACGTCGAGCTGGTAGCCGCCGAGGACATCCCGACGCTGGCCGACCTCGACGTGGCGGCCAGCGTCCAGCCCGCGTTCGACGCCGAGTGGGGTTGGCCGGGCGAGCTGTACGAGCTGCGGTTGGGGCCGGAGCGGGCGCGGACCATGAACCCGTTCCGGTCGCTGGCCCGGGCCGGGGTGAGGCTGGCGTTCGGAACCGACGCCCCGGTCACCCCGGTGGCCGGCTGGGCGATGGTGCGCGCGGCGGTTCACCACAGCCGACCGGAGGAGCGGCTGTCGGTGGCCGAGGCGTTCGCCGCGGCCACCGAGGGCGGACACCGGGCGGCCGGGCGGGTCCGGACCGGCCGGATCGCGGTGGGCTGGCGGGCCGACCTGGCCGCCTGGGACACAGCTACCCCCGACGGGTTCCTTCCCTCCCTGGAACCTGACGAGCCGCTTCCCGACTGCGTGCTGACGGTCGCCGGCGGGCGCGTTGCCTACTCCTGGCCCGACTAGTCAGCGTGAGGTGTCGCCGGAGCGACCCTCCACGCTGACAAGTCTGAGCGGAAAGGGGCGTTCGGTAGGCTCGCAGAGTGCTCGCCCCGGACCGCCGTACGCCGATCGGCGTACGGACCCTGGTTGCGGTCCTGGCCGGGGTGGCCCTCGGGCTGACCTGGCAGCCGTACGGCTGGTGGCCGCTGCTCGCCGTCGCGATTCCGGCGTTCACCCTGGCTCTCCGGGGGCTGCGACCGCGCCAGGCCTTCGGGCTGGGCTATCTGTTCGGGCTCGGGATGCTGACCGTCGCGGTCAGCTGGCTGCACGTGCTCGGCGTCTGGGTCGCGGCGCTGCTGATCGCCTTCGAGTCGTTGTACTTCGGCCTGCTGGGGATCCTGCTCAGCCTGGTCGGCCGGCTGCGCTGGTGGCCGCTGGCCGCCGCGGCAGCGTGGGTGCTGGTCGAGCTCGCCTACTCGCGTTTCCCCTTCGGCGGCTTCGGCTGGAGCCGCATCGCGTACGCCGCGGTGGACACCCCGCTGGCCGGCCTGCTGCCGCTGATCGGGGTGGCCGGGCTCTCCTTCGCCGTGGCGCTGGTCGCCCACCTGATCGGATGGGCGGCGTGGACCTGGTGGTCGCGGCGCGGCAGCCCCGAGCGACGGATACGGCCGCTGCTGCTGGCCGGCGCGGCGGTGGTCGCGGTGCTTCTGCTGGCGACCGGTGCGCGGCTGTACCAGGTGGAGCCGGTCCAGACGGCCGAGGGCACCGTCCGGGTCGGCATCGTCCAGGGCAACATCCCGGGCCGGGGCATCGAGGCGATGGGCCGCGCCCGCTCGGTGACCAACAACCACCTGTCAGAGACGGTGGACCTGATGACCCGGGTGCGGCTGGGGCAGGTCGCCGCACCCGACTTCCTGCTCTGGCCGGAGAACTCGACCGACATCGACCCCACAGTCGACCCGGTCACGCGGCTCACCGTCGACGCGGCCGCCAAGCTGGCCGACCGGCCGATCCTGGTCGGCGCGGTGATGCAGGGACCGGGTCCCGACGAGCGGCAGACAACGGCCCTGTGGTGGGTGCCCGGGGTCGGCCCGCAGGCCCGCTACGACAAGCAGAACCTGGTGCCGTTCGGTGAGTGGATCCCGTTCCGGGCCCAGCTCAAGCCGCTGTTCCCGATCCTGGACCAGGTGGGGGCGCAGTCGGTGCCGGGCACGAAGCCGGGGGTGCTCCCGGTCGACGTCGGCGGCCGGTCGGTGCGGGTGGGCGACGTGATCTGCTTCGAGCTGGCCTACGACGAGACGATCTACCAGACGGTGGCCGGCGGGGCGCAGGTGCTGATGGTGCAGAGCAACAACGCCACCTACGGCGGCACCGGCCAGATCGAGCAGCAGTTCGCCATCACCCGGGCCCGGGCCATGGAGGCCCGGCGGGAGGTCGCGGTGGCGACCACCAACAGCGTGTCGGGCCTCATCGACCGCGACGGCCGGGTGGTGCAGCGCACAGCCGAGTTCACCGCCGACAGCATGGTGGTCGAGATGCCGCTGCGGTCCGCGCTCACCCCGGCCATCCGGGTGGCGCCCTGGCTGGAGCGCGGGCTCGCCGCGCTGGCCCTGGTCGCGGCGGTGCTCGGAGGGCTGGCGACGCGGCGCCGCCCGGGTCAGCCCGACACCTCGGTCAAGGCCGACCGGTCGGAACCGTGGGCTGAGGTAGAGGTCTCGTGACCGACGCTATCGACTCGCTGGGTCCCGTCCTGGTCATCATCCCGACCTACAACGAGGCCGACAACCTGCGCCCGATCGTCGAACGGGTGCGCACGTCGGTGCCAGCCGCCCACATCCTGGTGGCGGATGACAACTCACCCGACGGCACGGGCAAGCTAGCCGACGAGCTGGCCGCCGAGGACGACCACGTGCACGTCCTGCACCGGCTGGGCAAGGAGGGGCTGGGCGCCGCCTATCTGGCGGGGTTCGGCTGGGGGATCGACCACGGCTACCAGGTCCTGGTGGAGATGGATGCCGACGGGTCCCACCAGCCCGAGGAGCTGCCGAAGCTGCTCACCGCCCTGACCGACGCGGATCTGGTCCTGGGCTCCCGCTACGTCAAGGGCGGCCGGGTGGTGAACTGGCCGAGGTCGCGCGAGCTGCTGTCCAAGGCCGGCAACCTGTGGACCCGAATCGCGCTCGGGATCCGGTTGCACGATGCCACGGGCGGATACCGCGCATTCCGGCGCGAAACACTCCTGGGTCTTGGCTTGAACAATGTCGCATCTGCGGGATACTGCTTCCAGGTCGACCTGGCGTGGCGGGGGCTCAAGGCGGGTTACCGGGTGGTTGAGGTGCCCATCATCTTCGTCGAACGGGAGCGCGGAGACTCCAAGATGAGCCGGAAGATCGTGGTCGAGGCACTGCTCCTGACTACGTGGTGGGGTCTGGCACATCGCGCGCAGCAGCTGCGCCACCGATTGGGCCGGCGTGAGGTGACTGGGTGAGGCTGAAGCGGGGCTGGCCGCTTCTGCTGCTGATCGCCATTCTGATCGGGTTGCCGATCCTCGAGGTCTGGGTCATCTACCTCGTCGCTGCCCAGGTGGGGATCTGGCCCACCTTGGCGACGCTGGTGATCCATGCCGTTGGTGGCGGGCTGCTGATGGCGCACGAGGGAGGACGGGCCTGGCAGGCGCTCACCAACGCGTACACGACGGGGAAGGTGCCGACCGGGCACCTGGCCGACGCGGCGCTCATCCTGGTCGGCGGCATGTTCTTGATGATGCCGGGCTACCTGAGCGACGTGATCGGCTTCCTGTTCCTCTTCCGCTGGACCCGGCCGTTCGCCCGGAAGATGATCGCGTTCTTCGTCGCCCGCCGGAACAAAGGGGCCCCGGGCCCCCGACGATGGTCCGGACCCGGGGACTCGTACACGAAGCCGCTCAAGCCAGCGGGGAACGGACCACCGAAGCGGTCCGGAGATCAGACGATCATCTCGGGCGAGGTCGAACCCGGCCCGGACAACCCCGCGTCCAGCTAGGCGGTCTTCTTGGACCGGCTGGTGCTGCTGCTGCGCGCCGCACCGGTGGCCGCGCCTGAGCGCAGCAGGTCGAGCCGCTCGGCGAGCAGGTCCTCCAGCTCGGCGATCGACCGGCGCTCACGCAGCATGTCCCAGTGCGTACGGGCCGGCTTCTCCTCCTTGAGCTCCGGCCGCTCGCCGTCGGAGCGGAGGGACTCGGCGCCGCAGCGCGGGCACTCCCACAGCGAGGGGATCTCGGCCTCCGCCGCGAACACCAAGGTGAAGTGGTGCTCCCGCGGGCAGTCGTAGCCCACCTCCTGGCGGGCCGCGAACTCGACGCCGGCCTCGTCCTCGAAGCTCTTGGCCCCGAGACCGGTGCCCTTCAGCGAACGATCAGCCATTGCGAAAACCTCCGTCACAGATCCTGACGATGCGTATGCCCCGAGGTTCCTAACTCCCGAGAGCCGGAGAATGTTCCGGACGCCTATGACACGTATTCGGAGACCTGCGCCGAATGTCTTGGCGGGGATGACACTCCAATCATCGCCACTGCTCCCATACCCAGAACCAGGGCGATGCCGACAATCCCGATCCGATCGGAGAAAAGTCCGCTGAACAGTGCGAACAGCCCGGGGGCGAGGAAGGATGCCGCCCGGCCGGTGGTGGCGTACAGGCCGAACATCTCACCCTCCCGGCCCTCCGGGGCGATCCGGGCCAGGAACGAGCGTGAGCTGGCCTGCGCCGGCCCGACCCAGAGGGTGAGGAGCAGCCCGAAGATCCAGAACATCGTCGGCCCGGAGGCGAACAGCAGGATGACCGCGGTGGTGATCAGCGCGACCAGGGAGATCATGATGATCCGCTTGGGCCCGACCCGGTCCTCGATCCGGCCGAGGACGAGCGCCCCCAGGGCGGCGGTGACGTTGGCGACGATGCCGAAGACCAGCACGTCGTCCTGGGTCAATCCGTAGACGCTGACGGCCAGGATGGCGCCGAAGGCGAACACCGCGGCCAGTCCGTCACGATAGAGCGCCGAGGCGATGAGGAAGTACACCGCGTTGCGATCGCGCGCGAACAGGCTCTTCACGTCGGCGACGAGCAGCCGGTAGGAGGCGAAGAAGCTGACCCGGCGGCGCTCGGGGCCCGGCGGCTTCTCGGGCACCGCGAACAGTACGGGCAGGGCGAACAACGCGAACCACGCCGCCGAGAACACCGCGAGGGTGCGGATGTTCGCACCGCCTTCGGAGGTCACCCCGAACCAGCCCACGTCGGGGGCGATGAAGCCGACGTAGCAGATCAGGAGCAGCACGATCCCGCCGAAGTAGCCCATCGACCAGCCGAAGCCGGAGACCCGGCCGACCGTCTCCGGCCGGGAGACCTGGGGCAGCATCGCGTTGTAGGAGACCTGGGCGAACTCGGAGAACACCGCGCCGGCGGACAGCAGGACCAGGGCGATCCACAAATACGCCGGTTCGTCGCGCACCGTGAACAACGCCAGCATGGTGGCCACCACCAGGCCGGTCCAGATGGCCAGGCTGCGCTTCCGGCGGCCCCCGGCGTCGGCCCGCTGCCCGGTCACCGGGGCGATCAGGGCGATCAGCAGACCGGCCGCGGCGCTGGAGATACCGAGCCAGGTGTTGGCGCTGAGACCGCCGGGCTCGGCGTCTCCGACCACGCCACGAACCACGTAGGGACCGAACACGAAGGTGGTGATGACGGCGTTCCAAGCGGCTGAGCCCCAGTCCCACAGGCCCCAGGCCAGCACCTGCCGCCGCCGCACCGGTTGGCTCATGGCTCCGCCTTTCGAGGTCCCGGCGCTCCGGTCCACCTTCCGTGGCGGACCAGGACATCCTTCAAGATGTCGATGCGGTCGGTGAAGATGCCGTCCACGCCGAGCTCCAGAAGCTTCGTCATGGTTGCGGAGTCGTCGACCGTCCAGATCTGCACCCGCTTGCCCGCCCGGTGCACGGCTCGCACCAGGTCGGGGGTCAGCACCCGCAGCCGGCGGCCCCGGAAGGGATGGCTGATCGGCAGCTGCAGCACCGGGGCAGCACTGTTGAGCGCCCAGGTCAGCCAGGGCAGGAACCGGTTCACCGCGATGCCGGCCGAGCTCGCGGCCGAGGCGACCCGCGGCCCCAGGCGGCGGCGCAGCCGGTGCAGCCGGGCCACGCTGAACGAGCTGACGCAGACCCGGTCGTACGCGTCGTGGTCGGCGATGGTGCGGGCCAGCAGGCTGACCGCATCGTCGGACTTGGCGTCGATGTTGAACCGCGCGTCGGGGAAGGCGGTCAGCAGCTCCGACAGCAGCGGGATCGGGTCGTGGCCGGCGATCCTCGCTTCGGCGACCCGGGCGTAGGGGAGCGCGGCGATCGCGCCGGTGCGGTCGGTGACCCGGTCCAGGACGGAGTCGTGGAACGCCACCAGGACGCCGTCGGCGGTGGCGTGCACGTCGGTCTCCAGGTAGCGGTAGCCGAGGTCGACCGCCTGGGTGAAGGCGTGCCGGGTGTTCTCCCGGTGCCGGTTGGGCGGGTAGAGGGCGCCGCCGCGGTGGGCGTAAGCAGCGAAGGGCTCGTCGAAGTAGGCGTACCTGTCGGCCCTCATGGGCCCATTGTGGTGGGCCGCGTCGGTCGGCGGGGACTCAGAGGCCAGGAAGGCGCAGCAACGTCATCTCGACGACGCCCGGCAGCCAGCCGGGGACGCCGGTCAGCAGCAGGTAGCTGTAGCCGATCAGCCCGCAGCAGGCGAAGAACGCCACCCAGAACAGGACCTGGCGGTGCCGGGGCCAGGCCGCGTAACGCTTGAGCTGGAGCTTGAACCAGTGCATCAGCCGATAGGCCCACTCGAACTCGCTCGACCACACGGCCAGCCCGAGCAGGACCAGCGGGATGCCGCCCGGACCCGGGATGGGACCGCTGACGAAGCCGAGACAGATCAGGAACAGGCCGGCGAGGGCGACCGCGAAGCGGTACACCGCGAGCTTGTGCGGGTTCTGTCGGATCCGGCGGCGCCAGGCCCAGCGGTCCTCGTGCGGGTCGAGTAGCAGATGGTGGTCCCGCACGTGCGCCGTGCTGCCGCGTCGGCGGCGGGTCGCGGGACGACCGGGAGTCGTGGGGCGACCGGGAGCCAGGGTCGCGGTGCCATGTTCGGCGTCAGGAGCGTCGCTGCCCT
>DATHBQ010000093.1:0-15018 GCA_035296105.1 Propionibacteriaceae bacterium
GGGGCATCGACGTCGGGACCAAGCAGCAGATCTACGACCTCGTTCGCGAGCTGGCGGACGGCGGCGCCGCGATCGTGATGTTCACCAGCGAGCTGCCGGAGGTGGCGCTGGTCTGCGACCGGGTGATCGTGCTGCACGGCGGCCGGGTGGTCGCCGAGCTGTCGGCCGACGCCGCCGAGGAGAACCTGCTCAGCGCCATGCACGGCCTGGAGGTGCCGGCATGAGGGAGGGGTGCGGATGACCGTCGCGACAACGACCGGAGGCGTCACCGCGCTGCCCCCACCGACCAGCCGGCTGACGCGGCTGCGCCGCCGTCACGGCTGGCTCGTCGGCGTCGCCCTGCTCCTGGTCGTGCTGCTGTTCTGGCGAGTCAGCCAGGTGCCGCAGTTCGGCGGCTTCGAGGTGCGGACCATCACCGCCGCCACCCTGCCGCTGGCGTTCCTGGCGATGGCCCAGGCGATCGTTGTGATCTCCGGCGGCATCGACCTATCGGTCGGGGCGATGATGGTGCTGGCCAACTGCATCGCGGCCCGGTTGATGGAGGACCAGCCGCTGACCACCTGCCTGCTGATATCACTGCTCGTGCTGGCGGTCACGGTTGCGCTGTCGGCGCTGATCGGCCTGGTGATCACGGTCTCCGGTATCCCTGACATCATCGTCACCCTGGCTGCGAGCTTCACCCTGGCCGGCCTGGCCCTGCTCGTGCTGCCCGGTCCCGGAGGCGGCACCAGTCCGGACTTCCAGACGCTGCTCACCGGGGACTTCACGAACCCGCTGCCGTCGATCGTGGTCGTCACCGGGGCGCTGCTGCTGGCCTGGCTGCCGTTGCGCCGCAGCCGCCTCGGTCTGGCGATCTATGCCGTCGGCAGCGACCGCACCGCGGCGTACCTGGCCGGCGTGAGCGTACGCCGGACCCGGGTGCTCGCGTACGCCGTGGCCGGGCTGTTCACCGGCGCCGCCGGGCTGGTCACCACCGCGTTCACCGGCTCCGGCGAGCCGCGGGCGTCGATCGGCTCGATCGCCACCCTGAGCAGCGTCGCCGCGGTCGTGCTCGGCGGGGTAGCCCTGACCGGCGGGATCGGCGGGCTGCTCGGCCCGGTCCTGGCCGCATACTGCCTGACCCTGATCGCGCCGCTCATGCTCGGCCTTGGCTGGGACCCCAACTATGCCGAGGTCGCCCGCGGCGTGATCCTCATCGGCGTCGTGCTGGTCGGCGGCCTGATCCAGCTGAGACGGAGGACGACATGACGCTGTCCACGGCCGCGGCCCCGGTGCCGCCGACCACGCCCGCACCCGGCCCCCGCAGCCGGGTCGGCGCCCTGCTCGCCGAGCGGCCGGTGATCGCGCTGACCGGGCTGCTCGTCGTGCTGTATCTGGTCACCGGGGCGCTGGAACCGAGCCTGTTCACCGTCGGCGGAGTCCGCTCGATCCTGCTGCTGGCCTGCCCGCTGGCGATCTTCGCCGCCAGCCAGACGCTGTGCATGCTGACCGGCGGCATCGACCTGTCGGTGGCGCTGACGGCGAACCTCGCGGCGTACATCGCGGCCAACCGCAGCGGCGACGGGACCCTCAGCGCACTCCTGCTCGCCCTGTTCGTCGGCCTGCTCGTCGGCGCGATCAACGGCGTCGGCGTCGGGGTGTTCAAGGTCAACCCGCTCATCATGACCTTGGGGATGGCCAGCGTCCTGCTCGGCGTGGTCACCGTCGGGCTGATCGGAGACGGCTTCCTGGCCGGGTCGACGCGGCTGCTGCCGGTGGTGCGCAGCGTCGGGTCGGGGACACTGATCGGGCCGATCCCGGCCAACACCGTGGTCTGGCTCGTGCTCGGCGGGCTGATCGTGCTCGGCCTCAGCCGCTCCGGGCTCGGTCGGATGATCTACGCGGTCGGCGACAACCCGGTCGCCTGCCGGCTCGCCGGGGTCCGGGTCTGGCAGGTGCTGCTCGCGGTGTACGTCCTCGCCGGGCTGTTCGCCGCCATTGGCGGGCTGCTGTTCTCCGGCATCAGCGGATCAGTCGGGCCGGACCAGACCAACGCGTACCTGCTGCCGTCGGTCGCCGCGGCGGTGATCGGCGGCACGTCCATCCTGGGCGGCTCAGGGGGCTACACCGGCACGATCCTCGGCGCGCTGATCCTCACCGTGCTCGGCCGGCTGCTGCTGTCGCTGGACACCACCGAGGCGGTCCGCCAGGTCCTCTACGGCCTCATCGTGCTGGTCCTGGCCTGGGTGTACGTCAAGGTCAGCGGCCAGCGAGCAGCCGCGTGATGGCTGATGACATCAAGCGAGAGTAGAGATCGATGAGGCTGGGTCTGCTGACGGCGCCGTTCCCGGTACGCCGTTGCTCGAGGTCGCGGACTGGGCCGGTTTGGTACTGGTCGAGGAAGGGTGCAACGCTGATCAGCCGACTCGATCGGTGACGGCGCCAGTGGTCGGGTCGGACAGGATCAGCTTGCGGCGGCCGTCGGGGAGGAGCTCCTCCTTGACCACGGTCAGGCCATCCTCGGTCCGGCGGGTTCGCTCGATCCGCGCGGTCGTGCCGCCGCGCCAGTCGAGCTGCACCGGTTCCCAGGTCCGGGAGCGCGCCGAGGCGTAGCAGGCGTCCATGACGGCGTTGACGACGTAGCCGTCGTACAGCGTCTCGGTCGGCGCGCGGCCGGCGTCGATGGCGTCGAACATGTCGGTGAACATGTTGGTGTAGCCGAGCTCGGACACCTCGTCCCCGACCGGGAACAGCCAGCCGCTCTCGGTCTCAGCCTTCTCAGCGACGTAGCCCTCACCACCGCCGGAGGTGAACATCTCGAAGCCGGTGCGCAGGAAGTGGTTCAGCCAGATGGTCCCCTCGGTGCCGGCGACCTCGTCGCGCAGGTCCATGCCGCCCCGGAACGTCCAGCTGACCTCGAACTGCCCGACGGCGCCGCTCTCGAACCGGACCAGCGCGATCGCGTTGTCCTCGGCGTCGATGGGGTGAACCAGCGTGTCCATCCAGCACATCACCTCGACCGGCCGGTTGCCCTTGCCCACGAACGACCGGATGATCTCGATGCAGTGGCAGCCCAGGTCGACGATCGCCCCGCCGCCGGCCTGGTTCGCATCGAAGAACCAGGCGCTGTGCGGGCCGGGATGGGTTTCCCGACTCCGCACCCACAGCGGGTCGCCGACCGCCCCGGCGCGTACGGACGCTACGGCCTTGACCGTCTTCGCTGTGTAGACGAGATCCTCCAGGTAGCCGCCGAACACGCCGGCCTCCTCGACCACCGCGAGGATCTGACGCGCCTCGTCGGCGGTGCGGCCGAGCGGCTTGGTGCATAGCACCGCCTTCCCCGCTTTCGCGGCGGCCTGGATCGCTTCGAGGTGCAGGTGGTTGGGCAGGCCGACGACGACGACGTCGACGTCCGGGTGGCCGACGGCCTCGGACAGGCTGGTGGTGTGGTGAGGCACCGACCAGCGCTCCGCGAAAGCCGCCCCCCGCTCGGCGGAGCGGGAGTAGGTCACGGCGACTCGATCGCGCCCGCGCTGACCGTGCAGCGTTGCGACGTAGAAGTCTGCGATCAGGCCGGTTCCCAGCATGGCGACGCCGTGTCCGTTCATCCGCCCCACTCCTCAGTGCCTTTCGGCGTAGTTGTCTAGACATCTAAGCACGATCGGGCTGGCCTTAGGGAGTCGGCCGCGTCGACGGGTCAGCCGCGCGGGATGGCGAAGGTGACCAGGTCCGCGGTGGAGCTGCCGAGCTCGCGCCAGGAGACGGGGACGTTGACCACGGCAACGCCGCTGGTGGGGTACTTCTGGTCGAGCTGGACCCAGTCGGCGGAGTCGGTCCGGATGCAGACGTGCTCCACCAGGTCCGGGATGCCGGGGGAGTGGCCCAGCAGCAGGACGGTGGCCACGTCGTCGGGCGTCTGGCGGAGCAGCCGCACCAGCTCGGGCACCCAGGCGTGGTAGATGCCGCGGACCAGCCGCACCTCGCCGGCGGTCGCGCCGACGGCGTGGGCCCGCTCCCAGGTCTCACGGGTCCGGGCGGCGGTGGAGCAGAGCACCAGATCGGGGCGCAGCGCCCGCTGCACGAGCAGCCGGCCCAGGGCGTCGGCATCCCGGCGACCGCGACCGGACAAGGGGCGGTCGTGGTCCTCGACGTCGTGGTCCCAGGACGACTTGGCGTGCCGAACCGCGATCAGGGTTCGTCCGCCATCGGAACTCATGGCTTGAGCGTAGAGGTGCACTGCCGTGTCGCCGAGATCTCGTGACGTTTCCCGCCGAGGAACCTCGACGACACGGCACTATCGCCAGCCGGCGGGCAGCTCTTCCGCGGTCGGCACCCACTGTCGCGGCGTCAGCCGGTTCCGCTCCCGCTGGCGCCGCTCGGCGACCACCGCAGCCAGGAAGTCCAGCGGCGGCAGGCCGGCGGGCGGCGGTGGGGCGGTGCGGGCGGCGACCTGCCGGGCCAGGTCGTTCGCCAGCTGGTCCCGCGGGTACGCCGACAGGCCGGGGGAGCGCTGCACCAGGTGCCGGGCCGCGGTGACCAGCTCGTCCGGCAGCCGGCTGAGCTCCAGCGACCCGGCCCAGGCCGCGAGGACGGCGGGCACCGGTGGGATCGGATCGGCCGCCCGTGGCGATCGGGTGCGGATCACGATGGTGCCCGCCAGCAGGTCACCGAACCGCTTCGACATCGGATTGACCGCGGCGCAGATCAGCCCGCCGCAGAAGGCGGTCCAGATCGCGAAGTCGACCGCCCAGAACGCCAGGCCGCGCATCAGGGCCTGGCGGAAGCGGATGGACCCGCCGTCGTCCCGCACCACCCGCAGGCCGAGCGCGTACGCCCCGACCGTTCGTCCGCGGGTCAGCGTCTCCATGGTGATCAGGTAGCCGAAGTTGATCAGCAGCACGCCGGCGATGGTGACCGCCCGCACTCGGGCATCCGAGCCGCCGACCTGGTCCACGAGGTAGCCCCAGAGATAGCCCGCCCCGGCCATCAGCACCAGGTCGATGCTGATCGCCAGCATCCGGGTCGGCACCCGGGCCGGTCGGAGATCCAGCAGGACGGCATCGCCGGTCACCAGCTGGGTCATGACAGACAGCGTAAGTGCGCAGGCGGGCCGACCAGGTCCCACAATGGGCCCGTGGATCTGGATGCCTACCTCCTCCGGCACCAGCCGGAGTGGGACCGGCTGGCCGAGCTGACCGGCAAGCGGGGCGAGCTCACCGGAGACGAGGCCGACGAGGTCGTCGACCTCTACCAGCGGGTGTCCACCCACCTCTCCGTGGTCCGGAGCTCGGCGTCCGACCCCGTTCTCGAGGCCAGGCTGTCCAGCCTGGTGGCCGGAGCCCGCAGCCTGGTCACCGGCGTCACCCTGCCGGTCTGGCAGACGATCGGGCACTTCTTCACCGCCGGCTTCCCGGCCGCTGTCTATCGGGCGCGGCACTGGTGGATCCCTGTCGCGGTGATCAACGTCGCGGTGGCGTTCCTGGTCGGCTGGCGCGTGGTCACCACCCCGGGGCTCGGGGAGTCCCTACTCAGCGACGCCGAGGTCAGGCAGCTGGTCGAGCACGACTTCGCCGCCTACTACACCGAGAACCCGGCGGCCGACTTCGCGTTCCAGGTCTGGCTGAACAACGCCGAGGTGACCGCGATCTGCCTGGTCATGGGCGTGGCGATCATCCCGGTCCTGGTGCTGTTGTGGATGAACATCGCCAACGTCGGCGCCATCGGCGGGTTCATGGTCCAGGCGGGTCGGGCCGACGTCTTCTACGGCCTGCTGCTGCCGCACGGACTGCTCGAGCTGACGATCATCTTCGTCGCCGCCGGAGCCGGGCTCCGCCTGGGCTGGTCCTGGATCGCCCCGGGACCCCGGACCCGGTCGCACGCCCTTGCCACCGGGGGCCGGGCGGTCGGGGCGCTGGCCATCGGGCTCGCGGTGTGGCTGCTCATCTCCGGA
Source organism: Propionibacteriaceae bacterium (assembly GCA_035296105.1). Classification (GTDB taxonomy): domain Bacteria; phylum Actinomycetota; class Actinomycetes; order Propionibacteriales; family Propionibacteriaceae; genus Microlunatus. Next base: position 5,930 of record DATHBQ010000093.1, read on the forward strand.
CTGGTGGAGGGGTTCGTCACGCCCTCGACCCTGCCCGCCTGGGCCCGGCTGATGATCGGGGCGACGGTCTGGCTGGCCTTTCTGGTCTACGTGTTCACGCTGGGCCGCCGCGCCGCCCAGGCCGGCGAGAGTGGCGACGTGACCGAGGAGCTCGAAGCCTCGGTGCCGACCGAGGCCGCCTGAATCGGAAATCCTCAGTGCCGGACGGCCCACTGCTGGGCGGTGCCGCTCCTCAGTCCTCGTCGTCCCCCGGGTCCATGCCCTCCCAGATGTCCCGGCACTCCGGGCAGACCGGAAACCGCTCGGGATCGCGGCTGGGCACCCACACCTTGCCGCAGAGCGCCACCACCGGCGTACCCATCACCATGGCCTCGGTCAGCTTGTCCTTGGGCACGTAGTGCGAGAACCGCTCGTGGTCGCCCTCCTCGATCCGGAGGTCGGGGCGCTCGTCTACCCGTTCGTCGACGATCGTCTGGGAACCAGGGCTCAACTGCTCGCTCACCCGGGTCAGTCTAGACATCGGCGACCCGGGGTCCGGATCCATCGAGCCGGAATGTGTTTGACCTCGAGTTGAGATGAGGTGATGGACTTGGGGGCGTGACTGCGTCGGAGGCCGTGGAGCCGCGCACGGAGGTCGTCGCCCCCGTGTCCCAGCGGCGGCTGACGATCGGCATCTGCATCAACGTCATCGCCATCGCGTTCGAGGTGATCGCCGTGGCCACCGCCATGCCGGTGGCCGCCCGCGAGCTCAACGGCCTGAGCTACTACGCGTGGTCCTTCTCGCTGTTCGTGATCGGCATGCTATTCGCCACGGTGGTGGCCGGGCGGATCAGCGACCGGATGGGTCCGACCCGACCGCTGGTGATCGGGATGATCATCTTCGTCGCCGGGCTGCTGCTGGCCGGCTCGGCCGAGCACATGCTGCAGCTCGTCGGCGGCCGGCTGGTGCAGGGACTGGGCAGCGGTCTGATGAACACCGCGGTCTTCGTCCTGGTCGCCCAGGCGTACTCGGTCACCCAGCGGCCGCGAGTCTTCACCTTCATCTCCACCGCGTGGATCCTGCCCTCCTTCGTCGGGCCGCCGGTGTCGGCCTGGCTGACCAACCAGCTGAGCTGGCACTGGGTCTTCTACGCCGTCGTACCGCTGGTGGTCGGCGGCGGCCTGCTGGTGCTGCCGACGCTGCGGCAGCTGGGCCGGTCCTGGACCCCAGCCCAGCCGGACGACGAGGCCGCCGCCCCGGCGCCACTGTGGGCGGCCGGGGTCGTCGCCCTCTCCGCCACGGCCCTCCAGCTGGCCGGTCAGCGCCTGGACTGGCTGGCCCTCGGACTGCTGGTGGCGAGCCTGGTCGGCCTGGCTGTCGGACTGCCCCGGCTGATGCCCGCCTGCTTCTCCCGGCTCGGCCGCGGCCTGCCGGCGGTGATCCTGTCCCGCGGCCTGCTGGCCGGCGCGTTCGTCGGGTCCGAGGCGTTCGTCCCGCTGATGCTGGTCGAGGAACGCAACGTGGCCCTGGTCCTCGCCGGTGCGGCCTTGACTGTCGGCAGTGTGGGCTGGACCCTCGGCTCCTGGCTGCAGTCGCGCCCCTGGCTGAAGATCCGCCGCGACCGGCTGATCGCGCTGGGCTGCCTGTCGCTGACCCTCGGCCTGGCCGGGACGGCGCTGGTCGCCTTCCTGCCCGACCTGCCGTACTATCTGGTCGCCGTGGCCTGGATCTTCTCCGGTCTGGGCATGGGCCTGTCGGTATCCAGCACCGGGCTGGCCACCATGACCCTGTCCCGGGACGCCGAGCAGGGCCGCAACGGCTCCTCTCTCAACCTGTCCGACGCGCTCGGTGCCGGCCTGTTCGTCGGGGTCTCGGGCACGATCTTCGCCGCCCTGCGGACATCGACCGACCTCTCGGTCACGTTCGCGGTGGTGATCGGGACGATGGCGGCGCTGGCCCTGCTGGCCGGCCTCACCGCGCTCCGCATCGGGCCGGTGCACAACGAGTTCACGGCCGGCTGAGGCGGCCGCTGCTCGTCTACTGCTCGAGCAGCAGGATGGTGACGAACATGGAGATGGCGAACAGCGCGAGGGCGGCCAGCCCCAGCAGGATGTAGTAGGAGGCGCTGCGGCGCGGCTCCGCTCGCGCACGCTCGGCGACGGTCGCGGTCGCCGGCGGCAGGTTCGGCACCGCATACGGGGTCGTCGGATGGCTCGGCGGCACCGAGCCGACGGACCCGGGCTGCGGCTCGGGACCGTGGTCCGCGGATGGCTCGACCGCGGGCGGCGGGGTCGCTGCGGTGACGGGCGGCCGGGAGGGCCGAGCGGGCGGCGCCGTGACCGGCACGGCGGGCCGGTTCGGGTTGGTGTCGACCATCGCCTCTGCCGGCTTCTCCGCCGGGTTCATGGTGACCGGCGGCTGCGAGCGGTCCTGCTCCATCTGCCGGGCGATGGCCTCCAGTCCCTCGGCCAGCAGCAGCGCGGTCGGCGGTCGACGGTTGCGGTCGGCGGCGAGACCGGCGACCATCACCCCGTCCAGGCTCGGCGGTGCGCCCAGCCGTTCCGCGACCGGCTCCGGCCTCAGCTCTGGGTCCCGGGCCAGGATGTCGGCGATGCTGCGGGTGACGAACGGGGCACGGCCGGTCAGCAGCGCGTAGGTCACCGCGGTCAGGGAGTAGATGTCGGCCCGGCGGTCCAGCGGCAGCACTCCGGCGGCCTGCTCCGGCGCCATGTAGGAAGGGGTACCGGCCGTCATCGTGGCCCCGACCGAGTCGACCATCGACTTGGCCACCCCCAGGTCGGCGATCAGCACCCGGGTCCGGCCGTCGGGACCGGTGCTGAGCAGCAGGTTCCCCGGCGTGACGTCGCGGTGGATGATGTCGTTCGCGTGCAGCACCTCGATGGCGCGGCAGGCCTCGGCGGCGAGACGCAGTCCCCGGACCGGCTCGCAGCCCGCTTTGCGCAGGTCGTCGAACGAGCCCCCGTTGATGTAGTCCATGACGAAGTACGGCCGGTTGTCGTCCACGGTGCCGATGTCGTAGACCTGCACCAGCCGCGGGTCGCGGATCCGCCGGAGGATCCGGGCCTCGGCCAGGAACCGGTTCCGCACGTCCTCGTTGTCGGCCCAGTTCTCGGCCAGCACCTTGACCGCGACCGGCACGTCGAGATCGTCGTCGTGACCAAGCCACACGGTAGCGAATGAACCCGCCCCGATCCGCCGCTCCAGCCGGTAGCGGCCGATGGAGTCCACCCGGTTCTCCTCCTCGGTAGCCGGCACGGTCACGGTCATTGTCACCCAAGTCCTCAAACTACGATGGGCAGATGTCCGACATCCCCGTCGGGTCCCCACCGGTCCCACCCGGGCGCCATGCCGCGCCCGGTGGCTGGTACGCGGATCCGGTCGACCCGGGGCGCGAGCGCTACTGGGACGGCTGGCAGTGGTCGCGCAACACGCGGCCGCGCGAGGCCCAACCTCCGCCCTACGCCGCGGCCGCCGGTCCGACGCCGACCGGCTATCCCGGCGCCGCCCCGCCGGGCTACCCCGGCTTCGTGCCGGGGCAGCCGCCGAACGCGGCACCCGGCGGCTACGGACAGCCCGGCTACCCGCCGAACTATCCGGCGGCTCCGGTGTACGCGGGCCCGACCCAGCCCGTACCGGTCACGGCCGACGGCGTACCGCTGGCCGGCTGGTGGTGGCGGGTGCTGGCGGCGGTGATCGACAACCTGATCCTGTCCGCCGTGGTGACGGCTGTCGCCGCCCCGCTGTGGTTGCCGCTCTACGAGGCGTTCGCTGCGTATCTCGAGACCGTGATGGAGGCGGCCCGGTCCGGTGCGGCCGCGCCGCCGGTGCTGGACCCGAACCAGCTGTTCCCGGTCCGGGCGCAGATGCTGCTGACCGCGGTGACCGTCGGCCTCGGCCTGATCTACCATGTGACGTTCCTGCGCTGGAAGGGCGCCACGATCGGGAAGCTGGCCTGCCGGCTCCGGGTGGTCCCGGTGGACCGCGGCCTGTCCCGCCCCGGGCTTGCGTGGAATGCGACGTTCATCCGCGCCGCGATCTGGGTGCTGCCGGGGATCAGCTCGCTGCTCGCGCTCTTCACCGTGGTGGATGCGCTGTTCCCGCTCTGGCAGCCCAAGCGCCAGGCCCTGCACGACCTCGCCGCCAGGACCCAGGTGATCCGAGCGCGTTAGGCGAAGCGGGCAACACGCCGGTGAAGGAGAGACAGGCAGCGACGAACGGTTGACGACGGTTCTGGGCTGCTCGCTATATTGACCGAGGTCGAAGCGTTCGGGGCGCTTCCAACCCGTCGCCCTTCTCAGGGTCCGGGGGCCATACGTCGCGATGGGGTTCCGTGCTGCGAAAGCAACGTCGGCAAGGTGCGGCCTTCGTCGTTCTCGCCTTCACGGCCTTCTCCGGTGCGGCGGTCGCCAGTGCCCCGCCCGCGCACGCGGAGGTCCTGGACGGCACCCTGACCGTCGTGGTCAACCGCGACGAGGACGAGGACGGTAGCTTCGACGACGGAGTCGACCCGCCGCAGCCCGGGATCGAGATCGCAGTCACCGACCCGAAGGGTGGCAGCGTCCGGGGAATCACCGACGACGACGGTCGGTTCGTCGTCACCGGCAGCGACCAGCTGAAGGGCGGTCAGTACCTGGTCACCGCAGCCGTCCCCCGAAACCTGTCCGAGCTCGCGCCGGTCGATCCCAGCGCGACCTTCACCTCGTTCCACACCGAGGTGGACCTCCGGGCGGGCGACCAGACCATCCGGATGGGCGTCGCGGCGACGGCGGTCACGACGGCGGTGTCACCGGCCCCGCAGCCATCGGTGGCCCCGCCGGCCACCGACCGTCGGCCGCCCCACTTCGCCGTCGGCGACAAGGTCTGGCACGACATAGACCGCTCCGGTCGTCAGGACCCGGGCGAGCCGCCCGCGGCCGGGATCAGCGTGCAGCTGCTGAACGCCGACGGTGAGGTGGTCGAGTCCACCGTCAGCAGCGCGGCCGGCCGGTTCACCTTCGACGACCTCGCCGCCGGCACGTACGCGGTCCGCTTCGCCGGAGTGCCGAGCGGGTTCCGGCTCACCGCCACCGGCAGCGGGAACCCGGCCGCCGACTCCGACCCGGACTACACCGGCGCCACGCCGCCGTTCACCCTCGGGCTGGGCAAGCCGCAGGTACGCGCCGCCACGGCGGCCGATGGCGTACGCGCCGCCTACATCCACGCCGACATCGACGCGGGCATCACGTCCCTGCGCTACGCCATCGGTGACCGGGTCTGGCTGGACCTCGATGCCGACGGCGCGCGACAGGCGAACGAGCCGCCGGCCATGGCCACGGTGTCGCTGCTCAAGGACGGTCGTGTGCTCGCGACCACCACCACCGACGCCGATGGGCTCTACCGGTTCACCGGTCTGGAGGCGGGTGGCTACCGGGTGCGCTTCCAGCCCGGTGAGCACCGCCGCTTCACCGCCCGCCACGCCACCTCGGACCCCTCGCTGGACTCCGACCCCGACCCGGTCAGCGGGACCACACCGGTGATCACGGTCGGTCCCGGCGCGACCGACCTGACGCCGGCCGCCGATCTCGGCGTGGCCGACGCCGACCTGGTGGACGCCACTGTCAGCGCGGGGCTGGTCGGCACGTACACGGTGGGTGACACGGTCTGGCGCGACGACAACGGCAACGGCGTCCTGGACAGCGGCGAGCCGGGAATCCCGGGAGTTCGGGTCGACCTGCTCGACGAGGGGCATCAGCTCGTGGCCCGGGCTGTCACCACCGACAGCGGCCGGTTCGCCTTCGCGGAGCTGGCGGCCGGGACCTATCGGCTGCGCTTCCTGCCGCCGGGCAAGAACCTGGTGTTCACCAGCGCCCGGAGCGGTACCAACCCGGCGGTCGACTCCGACGCCGATCGCGCCGGGCTCAGCGGGCCGGTGGTGCTCGGCGACGAGAACCCGGCGGACACCACGGTCGACGCCGGCCTGACCAGTCCGACCAACCTGACGGTGGTGCCGGTGCGGACAGCGGTGACGCCGGTCCCCGTGGACACCCAGCTCTCCAGCACGGGCGGCGTCGCCGTCTCGATCCCGATCGCCGGTCTGGCCCTGGTGGTCAGCGGGCTGAGCTGCCTGCTCGCCGCCCGCCGGTCGCCGCTGCCCTGACCGGGGTCTGGCGATGTCCCGGTTCGCGGCCGAGGTGGTCGAGCAGAACCTGTCCCGGGTCCGCGCGGCCTGTCTTGTCCTGCCGCAGACGTCCGAGCGGCTGAGCCACGGTGGTCCGGCGTTCTTCGTTCGCGACAAGACCTGCTTCGTGATGTTCGTCGACGACCACCACGACGACGGCCACTTGGCCATCTGGTGTGCGGCCCCTGAGGGTGTTCAGGCCGAGATGGTCGAGACCGAGCCGGAGCGGTTCTTCCGGCCGCCGTACGTCGGCCACCGGGGCTGGCTGGGGGTCGAGCTCACCGAGGTCAGCACCGTCGAGCTCGCCGTCATCTGCCGGGAGGCGTTCCTCGCCGTGGCGCCGCGGACCGTCCGGCGACTGCTCGGCTCCTGACCGGCTCGGGCGACGCGGCGGCGAAAGCCCACCCACATCGCCAGCATCGCGAAGCTGCTCAGCAGGTAGAAGCTGTGCAGGGCCCAGATGGGCCCGGCGGGCAGGCTGAACACGTAGACCGAGTAGACCGCGTTGCCCACGTTGGCCAGTACGAGGTTGCCGGCGCTGTAGCTGGCCAGGTCGCGGGTGCGGGCAGCCTTGGCCAGCATCGGCAGGTAGCTGGCGATGAAGACCACCGTCGAGACCGAACCGGCGAGGACCGCAAGCGTGCTGGTCATCTCCGCACCACGATCTGGTTGATCCGAAGCATGGCCTGATGAAGGGCGGACCGGCCGGCTGATACATCGAGGGCCGAGAACAGCCCGGATTCCGGTGCTGCTACGGAGAGCGGGTGCGCACTCCGGCGGCGGCCAGGTCGGCCAGCGTGGCGTCCAGCCGTTCCGGCGCCACCGCGGCGGTCAGGTCGAGCAGCACCGTGGTGGTGAAGCCGCTGCGGGCGGCATCCAGGGCGGTGGCCCGCACGCAGTAGTCGGTGGCGATCCCGCACACGTCGACCTGCTCCACCTCGTGGGCCCGCAGCCAGTCGGCCAGCCCGGTGCCCTCGGCGCTGGTGCCCTCGAACCCCGAGTACGCCGCCGCGTACTCGCCCTTGTCGAAGACCGCGCCGAAGTCGCGGAAGGTGAGCGCGTCGTGGAACTCCACCCCGGGCGTGCCGACCTCGCAGTGCCGGGGCCAGGAGTCGACGAAGTCGGGCGCCGGTGAGAAGTGGCCGCCCGGGTCGATGTGGTGGTCCCGCGTGGCGACGACATGGTCGTAGGGGTGGTCGCCGTCGAGCAGGTCGGCGATCTTCCCGGCCACGGCGGCGCCGCCGACGACGGCAAGCGACCCGCCCTCGCAGAAGTCCCGTTGCACGTCCACCACGATCAGGGCAACCCTGCCTTTTCGGGGGTTCAAGGGGGTCGTCCCCGTTGTCTGGTCCAAGGGGTTCATGCCTGTCCTCCTCCGGCGTAGACGGTCGGGATGACCGGCTCGCCGCGCGACATCTTGAGGGCCTCCAGCGGCAGCTCGGCCCGCACCCGATGGTGTCGCTCCCGCGCCGACTCCAGCGGCTCCTCACCCACGATGGTGCCGTTGGAGACCAACGGGATCAACAGCTGGCGGTCGTCGTGGTCGTGGTCGGCGGGCTTGTCGATGCCGATCAGCTCCAGCTCGGCAACGCCCGCCGCGGACAGGCGACGAACCGCGTACTTGCGGCCGGCGATCGAGGTCTTCTCGGCACTCTTCTTGGCCACCCCGACCAGCGGCGCGCCCGGCTCGTCGGAGATCGCCCGCGCCACCAGCTTGTAGACGAAGCCGCAGGTCGGGTGGCCGCTGCCGGTGACCAGGGCGGTGCCCACCCCGTAGCTGTCCACCGGGGCGGCCGACAGCGCGGCGATGGTGTACTCGTCGAGGTCGCTGGTGACGATGATCTTCGTCTGCCGGGCCCCGAGGTCGTCCAGCAGCTCCCGCACCCGGGTGGCCAGTACGGCCAGGTCACCGGAGTCCAGCCGCACCGCGCCGAGCCGGCCCTGGGTCAGCTCGACCCCGAGCCGGACGGCGGTGAACTCGTCGAAGGTGTCGACCAGCAGCGTGGTGTCCTCGCCCAGTGCGGCGATCTGGGCCGCGAACGCCTCCCGCTCGGTGCCGTGCAGCAGGGTGAACGCGTGCGCCGAGGTGCCCCGGGTGGGTACGCCGTAGCGGCGGCCGGCCTCGAGGTTCGAGGTGGCGGAGAAGCCGGCGATGTAGGCGGCCCGGGCCGCAGCGACCGCGGCCAGCTCCTGGGTCCGGCGCGACCCCATCTCGATGCAGGGCCGGTTGCCGGCGGTTACCGTCATCCGCGATGCGGCGGACGCGACGGCGGAGTCGTAGTTGTAGATGCTGAGCAGCAGCGTCTCCAGCACCACGCCCTCGGCGAAGGTGCTCTCCACCACCAGCACCGGTGATCCGGGGAAGTAGATCTCGCCCTCGGGATAGCCCCAGATGTCACCGCGGAAGGCGAAGTCGGCCAGCCAGTCCGCGGTCGCGGAGTCGACGACCTCCCGATCGAGCAGGAAGCGCAGCGACTCGTCGTCGAAGCGGAAGTGCCGCAGCGCCCGCAGCGCCCGCCCGACGCCGGCGACGACGCCGTAGCGGCGGCCCTCCGGCAGCCGGCGGGCGAACAGCTCGAACACGCAGCGCCGGGATGCCGTGCCGGCCTGGAGTGCGGCGCGGAGCATGGTCAGCTCGTAGTGGTCGGTGAGCAGAGCCGTGGTCGGCACCTCGCTGGGGCCCCAGGGCGCCGAGAGGGTTGGCGCAGACTGGGTCAGGGTCATACGTGCCAGCCTAGGGCGATCTGCCGTGAGACCCTGTCCGAGGGCGCTGCGGACTTCGACAGGCTCAAACCCGTTGCCAGGGGGTCGCCCCCCTGGCTCGGCGGCGTGGCTTCTCCGGCGGCTTGGGCTCGGCACGCCGCGCGGGGGTTCCAGGGGGTCGCCCCTCTGGCTCGGCGGCGTGGCTTCTCCGGCGGCTTGGGTCGGCAC
>DATHBQ010000094.1:0-14934 GCA_035296105.1 Propionibacteriaceae bacterium
GACCGCGCTCTACCGATCCATCGGCTACCGCGAGATCAGCACGTACAACGACAACCCGTACGCCCACCACTGGTTCGAGAAGACCCTGTTGTGACAACCCCTCGGCGTGTCGCCCAGATGGCGGTCGGCAGGTCTTTCCAACCGGGTCCGAAGGGCGTACAAAGGACACCAGGGAACAGTTCGAGTCGTCGATCGCAAGTGCGCGTCAGAGGCTCTGATGCGCAGTCGTCTTCGTACGAGTCGGGCGATCCTCGCACGGCAGACAAGAACCCACGCGGCGATCACCCATCTACGACGGGCAGTTGAGACCCCGGTTTGCCGGGGCCAACACGTTGAACAGCACGCTTGGTCACTTGCCGCTGACGTGCCAGGCACGGCGCCCACCACGGTGGGCGCCGCGTCATGTCCGCGATGGCCCGGTCTGAAACGTCCGGTCAGCGACCGGTGACAGCTCCGCACCGCGGGCAACCGCCGCCGCGCACCAGAGGATCCACCGGCTGACGCCGTTGACCCCGCCGTCCGCGTACGCCGCCAGTCCGGCCCGGTAGCCTGCCGGGTCCGCCGCGTGTCCGGCCTCGACCACGATCGCCGCGTAGGGGTCCAGTCCGCTCGACATCAGCACCAGGTGCTCGGCGACCCGGCCTACCAGCCCGCTGGCCGGCCCGAACGCCCCGATCGACGCGATCTCCGCGTGAGCCACCGCGCCGAGCACCACGGCCGGCGCCGAGGTCGGCCGGGTCAGCAGCGCGGTCAGGTCCCGCAGTCGCCCCACAGCGGCCGGATCGCCACCCGTCCGGCCGAGCTCGGAGTCGGGAACCACCCCGCGAGCGACCACAGCGTGGGCGCGGGCCAGGGCCTGGCCCGGCGCCACCCGGATCAGGTCCGCCAACGTGGTCAGCTCGGCGGACAACCGGATCGCGCCGGCCCGCCAACGCTCCGGGTCGTCGGCGAGTCGGGCCGACGCCTCCGCGCTGACCAGCAGGGCCTCCGCCCGTGCCTGGTCGGTCACGCGGCGCAGCCCCCGGTCCCGCAGCACGACGTCCACCGCGGCGGTGGCCGCTGCCACCGCCGACGGCACGCCGGGCAACTGCGCAAGATCAGCCAGTGGGTCCGGCACGACTTACAGTCTTGTCCATGAGCACGGGGCGGGCTCCTTATCCGGACGCCGCGGCCGCCTGGATGGTGACCGAGGATCGTTCCCGAGTACTGGACCTGGGCTCGGGGAGCGGCGGCTTCGCAGCCATGCTGCACCGGGGCGGTCACGAGGTCTTCTGTCTCGACCGAGCGGTGGACCGGGTGGCCGGGCTTCCCGACCGGCTCGGCACCCACCTGCATGTTGCCGGAAAGGTCGAGTCGCTGCCTTTCCTGTCCTGCAACTTCGACGTGGTCACCGCCGCCGCCACCTTGCACCGGTTCGCCCCCGGCCTCGCCCTGACCGAGATCGCCCGGGTCCTTCGTCCGGGCGGCCGGTTCGCAGTGGCGTACAACACCCGGGACGACACCGTCCCCTGGGTCCGCCGGCTGAGCGACCTCCTCCAGCAGGCCGACCCTGAGGCCATGCGCGGTGACTTCGGCGTGCACTCGCTGGACCAGGTGGGCGACAGCCCGTACTTCCTCCGGCTCGAGCGCCGCAACTTCCGCAACTGGGTCCCGATCACCCGACCGCAGCTGCTGGCCATGGTCGAGCGCCGACCGGCCGTCCGGGCTCTGGAGCCGTGGCACCGGGAGGGTCTGCTGGCCGAGGTCGGACACCTGTACGACAGCTCGGCCCGGCCGCCCGACCCGCTGCTGCTCCCCTTCCAGGCCTCCTGCTGGCGGGCCGAGGTCGACCACTCGCGGATGGCGATCGAGGACGACTGGGACGACGTTCTGCAGATTGCTCTCTAGCCCTTCTTCCCCATCCCTTCCCGGCTGTCATGGGTTCCGGTTATCGTTCGGGCAAACCCGTTGATCAATGGCGGCCGGGTCGGACCGGGGATGTGCTTTCCGCGGCCAGCTGGTGCTGCCCCCGGTGGATGGAGGCGACGATGGCCAAGCGACGAGGCAGACGGACGACGCCGGACCGAGGCCGAGTGAGCGAGCACGAGGTCTACGAACGGATAGCGTCAGAGAGCGACTTCACCGAGCTGCGCCGGCGCTACCGCCGGTTCGCGTTCCCGGCGACCGTCGCGTTCATGGTCTGGTACATCACCTACGTCGTCTGCAACCTGTGGGCGCGCGACTTCATGAACACCCCGGTGATCGGCAACATCAACATCGCCGTGGTGTTCGGGCTGCTGCAGTTCGTCTCCACCTTCCTCATCGCCTACCTCTACTCCCGCTACTCGACCAAGAACCAAGACCCCCTGGCCGACAAGCTGCGCGCCGAGTTCGAGAGTGAGACCAGCCGATGAGCCTGACCATCGCCCTCTTCCTGGCCGTCGTGGCCCTCACCCTGGGCATCACCTTCTGGGCGTCCCGGCAGAGCAATACTGCCGCCCAGTACTACGCGGGAGGCCGGAACTTCAGCGGGTTCCAGAACGGCCTGGCCATCAGCGGTGACTACATGTCGGCCGCGTCCTTCCTGGGCATCTCCGGGTTGATCGCCCTCTACGGCTACGACGGATTCCTCTACTCCATCGGCTTCCTTGTCGCCTGGCTGGTCGCGTTGCTGCTGGTCGCTGAGCTGCTGCGCAACTCCGGTCGCTTCACCATGGCTGATCAGCTGGCCTACCGGATGCGACAGGTCCCTGTCCGCAGTGCCGCCGCCACCTCCACCATCGTGGTCTCGATCTTCTACCTGCTGGCCCAGATGGTGGGCGCCGGCAGCCTGGTCGGGCTGTTGCTGGGCGTGACCAGCGAGGGACTCAAGGCGTTGACGATCGTGGCCGTCGGCATACTCATGATCATCTACGTCACCCTGGGCGGGATGAAGGGCACCACCTGGGTGCAGATCGTCAAGGCCGTGCTGCTCATGGTCGGCAGCCTGCTCATCACGATCCTGGTGCTGGCCCAGTTCGGCTTCAACCTGTCTGAGCTGCTCGGGGCCGCGGCCGAGCGGTCCGGAAAGGGCACCGCGTTCCTCGAGCCCGGGCTCTACTACGGCACGGACCTGGTCGGCAAGATCGACTTCCTCTCCCTTGGCCTGGCCCTGGTCCTGGGTACTGCCGGACTTCCGCACATCTTGATCCGCTTCTACACCACCCCGACCGCCCAGGCGGCGCGCAAGTCGGTGCTCTGGGCCATCGTGCTGATCGGCAGCTTCTACCTGATGACCCTGGTGCTGGGCTTCGGCGCGGCAGCGCTGCTCGAGACCGGGGACGGCAGTCAGGTGCGTACCTCCGCCGGCAACGCCGCCTCCCCCTTGCTGGCCGAGGCGGTCGGTGGCGGTCCGGGGACGCTCGGTGGCTCGATCCTGCTGGCCGTGATCGCGGCGGTCGCCTTTGCCACCATCCTGGCGGTGGTCGCCGGGCTGACCCTCACCTCGGCCTCTTCGGTGGCCCACGACCTGTACGCCAATGTGATCAAGAAGGGTCGTGCCACGGAGAAGCAGGAGCTGGTCGTGGTCCGGATCGCCGCCTTCGGCATCGGGGCCATCGCGATCCTGCTGGCCATCCCGGCGCAGCGGCTGAACATCGCCTTCCTGGTCGCGCTGGCGTTCGCGGTGGCGGCGTCGGCCAACCTCCCGGCTCTGCTGTTCAACCTGTTCTGGCGCCGGTTCAACACGTTGGGAGCGACGTTCAGCATCTACGGTGGGCTGGCCTGCGCGGTGCTGCTGGTGTTCTTCTCCCCCGTCGTCTCGGGCGCGGCGAACTCCCTGCTCCCGAACGCGGACTTCGCCTGGTTCCCGCTGCGCAACCCGGGCATCGTCTCCATCCCGTTCGGGTTCCTCTGCGGCGTCGTCGGCACCCTGATCAGCAAGGACACCTCCAGCCAGGACGGCTATAACGAGCTCGAGGTCCGCTCCCTCACCGGCGCGGGCGCCGAGAAGGCGGTGGCGCACTAACCGCACCCCTCGGTCGGCTCCGGACCACCGTCGTCGCAACCATCGGCACCTTCGCGGGCTCGGTGCTCCCGCCAGGCCCGTCCACGCTCCTCGGGTGGTACCAGTACCTTCCGAGGGTGCGATTCTCGGGTGTAGGGGCGTAAGGGTGCCGAGCAAGGTGATCGTGGTGCCGGGCCTCGCCGTGCGTCGGTACGCCGAGAAGCCGGTCGAGCGGCTGCGGCAGGCCGGCTACGACACCGACCTGCGTCCGGGGCTCTCCTGGCACGGCGTACCGGTCGACATCGCCGACTACCGCCGCGAGTTGGGCGCGGAGATCAGCGCGGCCGGTGAGCCGGTCCGGCGTCCGGTGCTGGTTTTCCGCTCGGCGATCCGGCTGCCGCTGGAGGAGGTGCTCGGCGACGTGAGCGCCGAGCTGACCGTCGTCCACGGCGAGTACGACCACCTGACCAGCTACGCGTACGCCGCCCTGGCCGCGAACTTCGGGGCCACTGTGCGGCTGGCGCCGGACGGCGCGCACTCGTGGCCGATCGAGGACCCCGAGGGATTCCCGGGTCTGGTTGACGATCTGGTCGCCGTACGCGGTTGAGCGACCTCGAGCCCGCCGATTCCGTCGCGCTGTTCGACTCGGCCACCGCCCTGCTCGCAGCGCTCGCCGCCGCCCTGCACGGGAAGCCGTTCTCGCACATCGGCCAGCCTGCGATCTACTCCCCGCTGATCCGGGCCGGCGGGCACCTCCCCTGGCCGCTGCTGCGTGCGATCTACACCCGCATCGGGGCGGCCGAGGGTGTCGACCCGGCTCGGCTGGCCGACCTGGATCTGGGCGCAGTGGCCCGCTGGCTCACCGGGCAGTACCCCCGCCGCCGCTACCCAGCGGTCCTGGTCGGCTCCAGCAACGGCGCGCTCACCCACCTCGCGGCTGCGATGGGTGCGCCGTGGCTGCCCAGCACCGTGCTCATCCCGGTTGCCCGCCTCGGTGACCCCGGCCGGCCGATCGACGCCCTGCGCTTCGGCGAACGACACGCGCCCGCCCTGCTGGACCGCAATCCGGACGTGGTGCTGAACCACATGCACGACCAGGGCCAGGACGAGCTGATGGTGTCCCGGATGACCTACTTCCGCACGAAGTGGCGGTCCCTCCCCCCGGCGTACGTGGAGTTCCTCGAGTCCGCGCTGCTACCGAACGCGCCGGTGATCATCGTCGACGACCGATCTCGCTGGCCGGTGGTGCGGATCGGCGAGCGGCACCTCTTCCAGTCGGGCGGCCAGGGCGGGCTTCGACCGCAGGACTACCTGGACCGGCCCCATACCCCGACTCCCGATGACGAGGCCCCAGAGGCGGAATGGGGTGCGGAGCCCGAGTTCGCCGCGGCCGTGGCGGACTGGGGGCGAGCTCGCGGCCGCCGGGTCGTCACGCTCACCACACCCGGTCCCCAGGCGGTGGCTCACCCGGTCGCAACGGTGTTCCGGGACTGGTACCGCCGCCGCGGCCAAACCGACGACCAGCTGCTGGTGCCGACCTTCATCGTCACCGACCCCTGGCGGACCATGATCACCGGGTCGGTGCCGTTCTGGGCGTTCTTCTCGGTGCAGTCCTCCCTTGCCGCCCTGGATGACCACCTGTCCCGCAGCGACCCGTACGCGGTGGTTCGGCTGATGCTCTTTCAGCACGGCGCCGACTCCCCCGGCATCGCGACTCCCGAGGACTGGACGGCCGTCATCGAGAAGCACGGCGCGCGCTCCGACTTTCTCAGCCTAAACACCAGGAAGTTCCCGCACGACTTCGGCTTCCTCGCCCGCTACGGCTCCGCCCTCGCCCGCCTCCCCCATGCCCGCCGGCTCTGGTCACCGCTACCAGTGGACACCGCCCTGGCCGGACTACGGGCCGCCGGGCTCGAGGTCGACGGCGGCGCTGGCTGAGAACGCTACGCCAGTGGTGGCCCACGGGCCCGACGCGTCGAGTAGCGGTGAAACGCGCGTAGCAGAACCAGGCGTCAAGGAGTACGCCAGTCGTCGCTGGTGATGTGCGAGCCGCCGTGCGGGCCCATCTGGAGCATGCCGCCGTCGGCCACGATCGACGCCCCGGTCACGTAGCTCGACTCCGGTCCGGCCAGGAAGGCGATCACCGCGGCCATCTCGCGAGCGTCACCCGGTCGGCCCAGCGGGACCCCCGGCCGTTTGACCGTGTGCGGGTCGACGTCGGTCTGGCCGGTCATCGGGGTGGCGATCTCGCCGGGCGCGACACAGTTGGACGTGATGCCGTACTGCCCCAGCTCGAGCGCGAAGGTCTTCATCAGCCCGCCGAGCCCGTGCTTCGCCGCGTCGTACGGCCCCGAGCCCACCCGCGGCTGGTGCTCGTGCACGCTGGTGACGGCGATCAGCCGACCACCGTTGCCCGCCTTGACCATCCGCCGGGCGGCCTGACGCAGGCAGACGAACGCCCCGTCCAGGTCGGCGCACATGATCCGCCGCCACTCGTCGTAGTCGAGGTCGACCAGCAGCTCCGACCCGCCGGTGCCGGCGTTGTTCACGAAGACGTCCAGTCCGCCCAGGTCCTCGGCCAGCCGGTCGACCACCGCTCCGCACTTCGGGGGGTCGGTCGTGTCCAGCTGGGCGACGTAGGCCTTGCGGCCCTTGCTGCGTACCTCCTCCGCGGTCGCCTCGGCGCCGTCGGAATCGGTGTGCCAGGTGATGCCGACATCCATTCCGCGGATGGCCAGGGCCACCGCGGTGGCCTTGCCGATCCCGGAGTCGGAGGCGGTGACGATTGCGTACTTCGGCTGGAAGGTCACAGGTCCACCGTGTCCCGCTCAGTGCCCTTGTAGGGCTCGCCGGTCACCTTGGCCTTGACCAGGCTGATGAGGGAGGCAACGCGCCCGCCAGGGCTGTCCCAATACTCCGCGGTGTGCGGCTCGACCTTGATCAGCACCACGCTGGGGTCGTCGGGCCCCTGCGGCAGCCATGCCTCGACGA
Organism: Propionibacteriaceae bacterium; assembly: GCA_035296105.1. Taxonomy (GTDB): domain Bacteria; phylum Actinomycetota; class Actinomycetes; order Propionibacteriales; family Propionibacteriaceae; genus Microlunatus. Next base: position 6,956 of record DATHBQ010000094.1, read on the forward strand.
AGGTGTTCCACAGCTCCTTGGCCTTGCCGGAGTCGCTCACCATACGCGCCTCGCCGTCGATGGAGATCCAGGTGTCGTTCGAGCTCAGGGTGAGGCTGACGTGCGGGTTCGCGTTGATCTGCTCGATCACCCGGGAGTCGCGCTCGGCGAAGAACCACAGGTCGCCGTCGTCCTCGGTCAGCTGTTGCGCCATCGGCCGACTGACGAAGTGACCCTCCGCGTCGATCGTGGTGAACATGGTGATCCTGATGTCCTTGGTCAGCTCGACAAGCTTGGCCAGTCCAGTGGTCTCGGCCACGGGCGTCTCCTTCGTTTCGGGTCATCGTCCTCGGGCTAATTCCCTTCCAGCCTCTCGCATCCGGTGCCTACCCACCCGAGGAACACCCATGCGACATCGCCGACCAACAGGAGGATCGAGATGGAGATCTTCGAGCGCATCCGGTACGCCCGGGACAAGGCCCTGGAGCGGGAGCAGATCGAACGTCAGCGGTTGGCCGATGCGGACACCCCGGAGCTCCAGCAAGCCGCCTCGGTCCGACTGGCCACCCGTCAGTCGGTGCGCGAGGCCCTGGACGACATCCTCGACGAATCCAGTGAGGACCAGCTCGAGAAGGGCAGCTAACCCCTCGCACTGCCGAGGGCCGCGCTCGTCCCCGGCCGGGTCGATAGTGTGAGCCCATGAGTGACGAGGCTCTGGAAAACCTGCTGCATGAGGATCGTCGTTTCCCGCCACCCCCCGACCTGGTAGCGAACGCCAATGTCACCGCCGCCACGTACGAGCAGGCTGGCGGGGACCCGGAGGCCTTCTGGGCCGAGCAGGCCAAGCGGCTCAGCTGGGCCACCGAACCCACCCAGGCGCTGGACTGGAGCAACCCGCCGTTCGCCAAGTGGTTCGCCGACGGGACGCTGAACGCGGCCTACAACTGTCTGGACCGGCACGTAGAGGCCGGCCTCGGTGACCGGGTCGCGTTCCATTTCGAGGGCGAGCCGGGCGACACGCGCACCATCACCTACGCCGACCTGACCAACCAGGTCAAGCAGGCGGCCAACGCCCTCACCGAGCTCGGGGTGTCCGCCGGGGACCGGGTGGCGATCTACCTGCCGATGGTCCCCGAGGCGGTGGTGGCCATGCTGGCCTGCGCCCGGCTCGGCGCCCCGCACACCGTGGTGTTCGGCGGCTTCTCGGCCGACGCCCTGGCCACCCGCATCCTGGACTGCGGGGTCGAGGTGGTGATCACCGCCGACGGCGGCTACCGGCGCGGCGCCGCCGCAGCCCTGAAGCCCGCGGTCGACAAGGCCCTGGAGCGCTGCCCCGACGTACGCCACGTGCTGGTGATCCGCCGCACCGGCCAGGACACACCGATGACCGACGGCCGGGACGTCTGGTGGCACGACGTGGTCGAGCGCCAGTCGACCGAGCACGAGTGCGAGTTCTTCCCGGCCGAGCACCCGCTCTACATCATGTACACCTCGGGCAGCACCGGGAAGCCGAAGGGCATCCTGCACACCACCGCCGGCTACCTGGTCGGGGTCTCCTACACCCACTGGGCGAGCTTCGACCTCAAGGCCGACTCCGACGTCTTCTGGACCGCCGCCGACATCGGCTGGGTGACCGGGCACTCCTACCTCGTATACGGACCGCTGAGCAACGCGACCACCTCGGTGATGTATGAGGGCACGCCGGACACCCCGCACAAGGGGCGCTGGTGGGAGATCGTCGAGAAGTACCGGGTGACCATCCTCTACTGCGCCCCGACCGCGATCCGCACGTTCATGAAGTGGGGATCCGACATCCCGACGAACTTCGACATGTCCTCGCTGCGCATCCTCGGCTCGGTGGGCGAGCCGATCAACCCCGAGGCCTACGTCTGGTACCGGCACTACATCGGCGGTGACCGGACCCCGGTGGTCGACACCTGGTGGCAGACCGAGACCGGGATGCACATGATCTCGCCGATGCCCGGGGTGACCGAGGGCAAGCCGGGTGCAGCGATGCGGGCGGTGCCCGGAGTCAGCGTCGAGGTGGTCAACGACGAGGCCCAGCCGGTCGGGAACGGGTCCGGGGGGTATCTGGTGATCACCAAGCCCTGGCCGGCCATGCTCCGCACCATCTGGGGTGACGACCAGCGCTACACCGACACCTACTGGTCGCGCTTCCCCGGCCTGTACTTCGCCGGCGACGGGGCCAAGAAGGACGAGGACGGCGACCTGTGGCTGCTCGGCCGGGTGGATGACGTGATGAACGTCTCCGGGCACCGGATGTCGACCACCGAGATCGAGTCGGCGCTGGTCTCCCACCCTAAGGTCGCCGAGGCGGCTGTGGTGGGGGCGACCGACGAGACCACCGGCCAGGCCATCGTGGCCTTCGTCATCCTGCGCTCCGAGGCCGGCGACGGCGGGGAGGACGTGGTGGCCGAGCTGCGCAAGCACGTCGCCAACGAGATCTCCCCGATCGCCCGGCCGCGGCAGGTGATGGTGGTCGAGGAGCTGCCCAAGACCCGCTCGGGCAAGATCATGCGCCGACTGCTCCGCGACATCGCCGAGAACCGCGAACTGGGCGACGTCACCACCCTGACCGACTCCACGGTGATGGATCTGATCAAGGAGAACCTGGCCACCACCAAGGCGAACGACGAGGACTGAGCCGCCGGGTTATAGGGTCGGCGTGAGCGAAGGGAGCTGATCATGACGGACCAGCCGGTCGGCGATCTCATCAAGTCCATCACCGACGATGTCAAGCAGCTGGTACGCGACGAGGTCGCCCTGGCCAAGGCAGAGCTGATCCCGGCCGCCAAGAACGGCGGCATCGGGGCCGGGCTGTTCGCTGGCGCCGGCTACTTCGCGATCTGCGCCCTCTCGGTGCTCTACTTCGCGGCCGGCTTCGGGCTGGCCGAGCTGTTCGACTGGGGGGTCTGGCTGGGCCTGCTGGTGGTGGGGGTCGCGCTGCTCCTGGTCGCCGGCATCTGCGGCGGCATCGGCTACATGCTGATCAAGCGGGTGAAGCCGCCGGAGAAGGCGATCGCGCAGGCCAACCAGACGGTGACCGAGGTCAAGCTCGCCGCCCAGCAGGCCCTCGCCGCGGCCAAGGCGCCGCAGATCGAGGGCGAGGTCGTCCGCGAGCCGAGGGCGCTGCGCTGAGCCAACCCGCCGGATCGTGAAGGATCCTCCCCCGACTACGGCGCACGATCCTTCACGATCTATGTCGGCTCGACCCAATAGCCTCTGAGCCGTGGCGCAGACGGCGAGGACGGTTCGGCGGACCTTCTACATCCTGACCGCCGGCAACACGCTGGCCGCCTCGCTCATCTGGGGGATCAACACGATCTTCCTGCTCGACGCCGGGCTGTCCAACTTCGAGGCCTTTGCGGCCAACGCCTTCTGGACCGCCGGCATGATGCTGTTCGAGATCCCGACCGGCGTCGTGGCCGACACCCGTGGCCGCCGCATCTCCTTCCTCTGGGGCACCCTCACCTTGGCGGCCGCCACCGGGCTCTACGTCCTGCTCTGGCACTTGGAGTCGCCCTTCGTCTTGTGGGCGCTGGTGTCGGTGCTGCTCGGGCTCGGCTACACCTTCTTCTCCGGCGCCACCGAGGCGTGGCTGGTGGACGCGCTGACCGCAACCAAGTTCGAGGGGATGCTGGAGACGGTGTTCGCCCGCGGCCAGGTGGTCAGCGGAGTCTTCATGCTGCTCGGCTCGGTCGCTGGCGGCTACCTGGCCCAGCTGACCAACCTCGGGGTGCCCTACGTCGTCCGCGCCGGGATCCTGGTGGTCATGTTCGTCGTGGCGCTGATGCTCATGCACGACCTCGGCTTCACCCCTGAGCGCGGCAAGTCCGTTGGCGCCGAGATCAAGACCATCGTGGGCAACTCGGTGCAGTACGGGCTCAATGTGCCGGCCATCCGAGCCACCATGCTGTCCGGCTTCTTCCTCGGGGGGATCGGCGTCTACATCTTCTACGCGCTGCAGCCCTACCTGCTCGAGCTGTGGGGCAACCCGGAGGCGTACGGAGTGGCCGGGCTGGTCGCCGCGATCGTCGCGGGCGCCCAGATCGTTGGCGGGCTGATCACCCCGCTGATCCGCCGCTGGTTCCGTCGCCGGACCTCGGTGCTGCTGCTGATGGCGGCGATCGGTGTGGTGCTGATGACCGGCGTAGGACTGGTGGCCGACTTCTGGGTCGCGGTCGCACTGATCGTGCTCTGGGCGCTGACCGACGCGGCGGCCGAACCGGTCCGCCGCGCGTACCTGAACGCGATGATCCCGTCCCAGCAGCGGGCGACCATCCTGTCCTTCGACTCACTGGTCAACAGCGCTGGCGGCATCGTCGCCCAGCCCGCCCTCGGTCGGGTCGCCGACGTCTACAGCTACCGCATCTCCTACCTCTGGTCGGCGATCGGGTCGGCACTGGCCCTGCCGTTCCTGCTCCGGGCTCGCGCGGCGAGGGCTCCGGCCGACGAGGAGACCACCGCGCCGCCGGAGGAGGCGGGCAAGGCGCCAACGACGCAGGTAGACGTGTGACACTCGGAGGAGCATGGGGGCTGAGCCTGTCGAAAGCCCCCACCCGAGACGCCCTTCGACAGGCGCAGGGTGCAGATCAGCGACGCAGGTAGACGCGTGACTCCCAGGGCGCCAGGTCGAGCGTGGTGGCCCCGGGATGGGTGGCCATCAGGATCTGCGCCCCGCTGAGGTCGGGCAGCGCTCCGTCGGGCACCGTGACCGGAGCGGACGAGCAGTTGGCCACCACCACCAGCAGCTGATCCTCCAGCGCCCGGGTCAGTGCCCAGATCTGCTCGTGGTCGGGCAGCAGCAGCGCGAAGTGACCGTGGACCAGGATCGGCAGCTCCCGGCGCAGCGCGATCAGCCGCTGGAAATGGGAGAACACCGAGTCCGGGTCGGCCATGGCGGCGGCGACGTTGATGGTGACGTAGTTCGGGTTGACCGGCAGCCACGGTATCCCGTCGGTGAACCCGGCCTGCGGGGTGTCGTCCCACTGCATCGGCGTCCGCGCGTTGTCCCGACTACGCACGGACAGGGAGTTCAGAGCCGCCTCGGCCTCGAGTCCCAGACTCAAGGCATCGGCGTGGTAGTTCACCGACTCGATATCGCGGTACTGCCCGATGTCGGCGAAGTAGGTGTTGGTCATGCCCAGCTCCTCGCCCTGGTACACGTAGGGCGTGCCCTGGTGCACGTGCTGGACCGTGGCCAGCGTCTTGGCCGAGTTGACCCGATGCTCGGGCGAGTCGTCACCGAACCGGGAGACCGCCCGCGGCTGGTCGTGGTTGTCCCAGTACAGGGAGTTCCAGCCCACTCCGGCGAGCCCGATCTGCCAGTCGGCCAAGTTCTTCTTGAGGTCCGGCAGGTAGAGGTCCTTCAGATCCCACTTGCTGCCCTCGGGCATCCGGTCCAGTTCGACGTGCTCGAAGGTGAACACCATGTTGAGCTCGCGTCGGGCCGGGTCGGTCACCCGCCGGGCCACCTCGATGGTCGAGCCGGGCATCTCCCCGACCGTCAACAGCCTGCGCTCGCTCAGCCCGACCCGTTCGTTCATCTCGGCCAGGAACTCATCCAGCCGCGGCCCGTTGAGGTAGAACCGCCGGCCGCGGCCGTACTTGCGGCCGGGGGCCGGCTCCACGTCGAGCATCTCCGGCTGCTTGGAGATCATGTTGATCACGTCCATCCGGAAGCCGTCCACCCCCCGGCCGACCCACCAGTTCATCATCGCGTAGACCGCCTCGCGGACCTCCGGGTTCTCCCAGTTGAGGTCCGGCTGCTTGGGCGAGAACAGGTGCAGGTAGTACTCACCGCTGCGTTCGTCGAACTGCCACGCCGACCCGGAGAAAGAGGCTTCCCAGTTGGTCGGCTCGGCGCCGTCGGTACCCGGAGTTGCGCCCTTGCGAGCCGGCCGCCAGAAGTACCAGTCCCGCTTCGGCGAGGCTGGGTCCCGGGACTCGACGAACCACGGGTGCTCGTCGGAGGTGTGGTTGACCACCAGGTCCATGACCAGCTTGATGCCGCGGGCATGCAGCCCGGCGATCAGCTCGTCGAGCTCCTCGAGCGTGCCGAAGAGGGGGTCGACATCCTGATAGTCGCTGATGTCGTAGCCGTTGTCGTCCATCGGGGAGCGGTAGATCGGCGAGAGCCAGACGACGTCGACGCCGAGCTCGGCGAGGTAGTCCAGGTGGGCGATGATGCCCGGGAGATCGCCGGTTCCGTCGCCGTTGCTGTCGGCGAACGAGCGCGGGTAGATCTGGTAGACCACCGAGGTCTTCCACCAGTCCTCCGGCAGGTCCAGGGTGAGCGGGCGGGCGATCTGCTGCTCTGCGGTCATGCGTTCGATCCTTCCATCCCGAGTCGGTCGATCAGTGTGCGCATCTCGCGCTCCAGGTTGGCCCGGGCGGCCCCGGTGAGCCGCCGTCCCTTGCCGGTCCGGAACAGCTCACGATCGGCCAACGAGGCCAGCACGGCCAGCCGGCCGGCCAGGAACTCCTCCTCCGGGACGCGGGCGTACTCCTCACGGATCTGATCGACGTAGCGGTCGTACGCGGCGGGCTCCGCGGCCAGGATGGCCAGGTCGGCGTCGCACAACAGCTCACCTTCCGGGTCGCGGGTCCCCGGGACGTGGGTCTCGGTCAGCCGGACCAGCCGGGCGACCTGAGTCAGGTCCTCCTGCTCCAGCCCGACCCGGCCCAGGGTCCGGATGGTCAGCCGGGCCGAGGCCTCCTCGTTGCTGACCTGACCGGGAGGGATCGCGTACACCGCATCGTGGAACCAGGCCGCCAGCCGGACCAGGAACAGGTCCTCGCTCCCGCCGGCCAGCTCGTCGATCCGGTCCAGCACGTCGGCCAGATGCTGGGTTGTGTGGTACCGCCGGTGCGGCTCGGCGTACCGACCGAGCAGCTCCTCGCCGATCTCGGGATGGTTCGGCAGCACCTCCGCCCAACGCCGGAGCAGGCGCGCTGAGTCGGTGGAAGCGCCGACCTCCGGTCCTTCGACCGGCTCAGGGCGCATCTTGGCGTTCACGACTCCTCGTCGGCCGGGGACGGCACAGCTTCTCGTGCTGACTCCTCTGGGACGTCCTCACCGGCCAGGTGACCAGAGTCGTTGAACTTCACCAGGGTCCACTTCTCCTGGAAGTTCTCGTCCCGCTCATAACGCCAGTGCGTGATGCTGGCGTTGAGCGGAGCAAACCCCACCCTGGTGCCGGTCCCGCCGATACCGAAGGCCAGGAAGAAGGACGCCTCCAGCACGCCGCCGTGACAGACCGCGACCACGGTCTGGCCCTCGTGCCGCCGGACCAGGTTGGCCAGCGCGCCGCCCGCCCGAACCAGAAAGCCGGCCCAGCTCTCGCCCCCCGGAGAGAACGGCTCGAAGGGGTCGGCCGCCGCCGACCCGTCCGGGACGCTGTAGCGGGTCTTCCACTCCTCCACGGAGAGGCCGTCGGCCTCTCCCGGGCGCAGCTCCTGGAGCTCGTCGTCAGGCTGGAGCGGCAGCTGCAGCGCCCGGGCGACGTACGCGCCGGTCTCCAGGGCCCTCGGCAGCGTCGAGACGTAGAGGTGATCGGCGCGCAGGCCGTCGTCCCGGAGCCGCTCCTCCAGCAGCTTCGCCTGCTCACGGCCGCGGTCGGTGAGGCCGGTGTCCCCATGCATCCCGCCGATGATGGGCTCGACGTTCGCCACGGCCTCACCGTGCCGGATCAGGTACAGGTCTGTCGTCATCGGTTCTCCTCAAGGTGCGTGCTGAGCCGGTCGAAGCACCCTTCGACAGCCTCCGGGCGCATCAGTTCAATGGGCATCTGGTCCTCCGCGGTCCGGGCGTCCGGTCAGGTAGCGGGGCGGGATGTCGATCATCCGGTCGAGGTCCCATGGCTGCTGCCAGCCAGCCAGATCGAGTACGCCGTCGAGCAGGTGGGCGGTCAGGCCCCAGATCAGGTGCCCGTCGATCGCGAACGCAGGTCCGGTGTAGCCCGACGGGTGGTGCACCC
>DATHBQ010000095.1:0-19444 GCA_035296105.1 Propionibacteriaceae bacterium
AAAAATGCAGGTTATGTCTGCAACGGAGACCGTCGTGCCCGCGGGGGACACCGCAGTCGCCGAACGACCGATCGAGCAGATCCTCCCCGAGACGCCCTGGGTGACGATCGTCTGGGACGACCCGGTCAACCTGATGTCCTACGTCACCCATGTGTTCGTCAGCTACTTCCACTACACCAAGTCCAAGGCCGAGAAGCTGATGCTGCAGGTGCACAACGAGGGCAGAGCGATCGTCTCCAGCGGCAGCCGGGAGGCGATGGAACGGGATGTGACCGCCATGCACGGCTACGGGCTCTGGGCCACCTTGGACAAGGCGGACGAGTCGTGAGGAAGTTCGCCCGCAAGCGAGGCATGATCACCACTCAGCTGAGCGCGTACGAGGTGGAGCTGCTGAGCTCGCTGGTCCGGCAGCTGGTCGAGCTGGTCTCCGACGGGGAGCCCGCGGGCTTCACGGACCGGGTGGAGTCGTCCGACCCCTTCGAGGCGCTGGTCGCCGACCTGCAGGTCGAGCAGGACGAGCCGGAGGTCTCCGAGGACCCGGTGCTGAAAAGGCTTTTCCCCACGGCGTACCCCGACGATCCGGCGTCCTCGGCGGACTTCCGCCGGTTCACCGAGCGGGACCTCCGCGCGCAGAAGGTGTCGGAGGCCCAGGTGGTGCTGAACCGCCTCGAGGCGACGGCGCTCGGTGCGCACGACCTGAAGATCCCGCGGGACGAGGTGGAGGCGTGGTTGCGCACCCTGACCAGCGTGCGGCTGGCGGTCGCGACCCGGTTGGGCATCACCGACTCGGAGACGGCGGAGCGGCTCGCCGAACTGCCCGAGGACGATCCGCGGTCGTTCCTGGCCAGCGTCTACGACTGGCTGGGGTTCGCCCAGGAGACGATGGTCAACGCGCTCTGAGAGGACCCGATGGCGAAGTACGCGGTTAACCCGGCGGCGGTCGCCCGCTGCCGGGAGCTGATCGATGCCCGCCAGTACGTGCTGAACAGTGACTGGGGCGCCGTCCAGCCGAACGCGGAGGCGCAGAACGCGTACCTGGATCGGCACACCTGGGCGGAGTACGCCGCCTGGCACCTCGGGCTGACCGAGGGGGCGTCGGACGAGACCAAGGCCCGCTACGCCTTCGTGTACGGAGACCTGCGCCGGGTGCACCGCACCGCGCTGATCGCCTGCGTGTACCGCGCGTCGGAGTGGCGGCACAAGGAGGTCGAGCTCGCCGCGCACGACCTCCTGCAGCACCTCGACGGCACCTCCGGATGACCGCCAGCTGTGCGCTGAGTCTTCGAAGCGCGCATCGGCCGGCCCTTCGCCAGGCTCAGGGCACATCCCGGCGGAAGCCCCAGAGGAAGACGCCGGGCGCCGGGCTGCCGTCCAGGTCGTACGCGCGCTGGAAGCCCATCCGGGCGTAGAGGGCATGGGCGCCCAGCATCCGCGGATGCGACCAGATCACCATCTCGGTCATCCCGTCCGATCGGGCCCGGTCCAGGCAGGCCTCGACCAGCGCCCGGGCCACACCGCGCCGGCGGCCGGCCGGGGCGACCGAGAGCATCCGGAACTCCGCCTGGGTCTCGGCCAGGGCCAGCTGCCGCCAGGGCGACCGAGGAGGGCACCAGGTCACCGTGCCGAGCACCTCGCCGCCGCCGTCGACCGCCACCCACAGCTCGGCCTCCACGGCTCGCCGGGCGGCGTCCAGCAGCTTCTCCTCGTACGTCGCCTCGGTCGGCAGCTCGTTCTCGTCCAGCAGCCCGTCCACCCGGTACGCCTCCGCCGTCAGCGCCCCGACCGCGGCGTACTCCTCGGGTCGGGCGGCACGTACGGCGAACGTCATACCGTGAACTCGACGGTGAACCCGGTCCCCGCGTTGGCGAACGAGAAGCGGCCGTCGGTGCCCGTCACCGCGGTCCCGTCGACCCGGACCGCGTCCGGCGCCGCGCCGTGCAGCACCAGCACGAACCGCTCCCGGGCGAACTCCGGGTAACCGTCGCCGGTCACGGTGGCCTGCATCAGCACCGTGTGGCCCGCCCGGGCGACCGTGAGCTCGGTCCGGTAGCACGCGCCGGACTGGGCCGCGAAGGTCAGCCCGTCGTCCTCCTGCAGCATCGAGGTCGTCGTGCCGTCGACCCTCGGCACGAACAGGTGCAGCTCGACCACCTCCGGGGCGAACCCCATCGTCGAGGCGGGCGCCTCCACCCACATCGGAATCACCGCGCCCGCCCGGACGAACAGGGGGATCGACTCCATCGGGGTGGACACGGTGAGGAACCGCTGGCCGCCGACCGACCCGCCGGTGTGCCAGTCGTACCACTCACCGGCCGGCAGGTAGACCTGGCGGGCCGTCATTCCCGGCGCCGTGACCGGCGCCACCAGCAGGTCGGGCCCGAGCAGGTACTGGTCGTCGGTGTCCCGCACCGCGCCGTCGTACTGGTAGTCGAAGACCAGCGGCCGCTGCACCGGTGCTCCGGTCTCGGCCGCCGCCAGGAAGCACGCGTACAGGTAGGGCAGCAGCCGGTAGCGCAGCTTGACCGCCTCCCGGATGTGCCGCCCGATGACGTCGCCGAACGACCACACGTACTGGTCGACATTGCCGATCTCGGAGTGGTTGCGGCAGAACGGCGTCAGCACTCCGTACTGCATCCAGCGCAGGAACAGCTCGGGGTTGGTGTTCCCGGCGAAGCCGCCGATGTCGGCACCGACGAAGGCCTGTCCGGACAGGCCGAACCCCGCGGCCATCGGCATGCTGACCCACAGGTGGTCCCAGCGGGCCAGGTTGTCACCCATCCAGTTGGCCGCGTAGCGCTGGATCCCGGCGAAGCCGGCCCGGGACAGCACGAAGGTGCGCAGGTCCGGCATCTGCTTGTGCAGCCCGGCCGTGGTGCCCATCGCCATCAGCAGCGCGTACTGGTTGTGGAACCGCTCGTGGGAGTAGGCCCCGCGGCCGAAGCGCATAGGGGTCTCCGGAATCTCGCCGGTGGCCGGCTCGTTCATGTCGTTCCAGATGCCGGCCAGGCCGGACTGCACGTGGGCCGCGTTGAGCTCGCCCCACCATGCGCGGCCCTCTTCGGTGACGAAGTCCGGGAAGGCGGTGTTGCCGGGCCAGACCTGCCCGAGATAGATGTCGCCGCCCTCGGTGCGGCAGAACGCGTCACGCTCCAGTCCGGCGTCGAACACCTCGTACCCCGGATCGAACTTCACGCCAGGATCGATGATGGTGATCACCCGGAAGCCCTGCTCGGCCAGGTTCGCCAGCATCGCCGGCGGGTCGGGGAACCGCTCGGCGTCCCAGGTGAAGACCCGGTAGCCGTCCATGTACTCGATGTCCAGCCACAGGGAGTCGCAGGGGACGTCGTACGCCCGGTGCTCGGCCGCGAGCCGCTCGACCGCTTCCTGGGTGTAGATGAACCAGCGGCACTGGTGGTAGCCGAGGGACCACAGCGGTGGCGGTGCGGTGCGCCCGGTCAGCCAGGTGTACGCGGACAGGATGGCCGGCATGTCCGGTCCGGCGAAGATGTACTCCGTGTACTGCCCGCCGCGGAAGTGGATCCGGTACTCGTCGGTGGGGGAGAACTCGTAGCCGCCGCGGTAGGAGTTGTCGACGAACGACCCCGCCATCCGCCCGTTCGGGTAGTCCTGGTGGTAGAAGAACGGGATGCTGGCGTAGAAGGGGTCGAAGTCCGCCGAGCTCCGGTCCCCGCGCGGGTCGTCCGGCGCCTTCCCCGCGGTGAACTCCTGCGTGGAGAACGGGCTCAGCACGTCGACGTTCCACATCGTGAAGTCCCGGCCCTTGCGGTTGTGCCGGCCGCCCTTCTCACCCAGGCCGAAGATCGCGTCCTCCTGCCGGCACTTACGGCGGAGCGTGAACGCGTCGTTGAGGGTGGCGTAGGCCCAGTAGCGGCCTTCCTCGTCGGCCGCCGTCTCCATCACGGGCGTCCCGTCCGCCCGGTGCACGTCGATCCGGAACGGGTCCAGCCACAGCGAGACCGTGCAGGCCGACGTCGTGACCTGCACCCGCTGGTCGTCCCGCAACACCGTGAACTCCGGCACGTCGGCCAGCGGATCCACGCAGACCGCGTACGTCGGGGTCTCGTCGAACTCGCCGCCCCGGCTGATCTTGATCCGGACCAGGTCCTCGCGGACCACGTCGATGCGCAGCCGCTCCCGGTGCAGCTCGGCCTCGACCCCGGTCGCGGTGTCGATGACCGAGTCGACACGGGTGTAGCGGATGTAGTTGTCGGTGTGGATCATGCGTGCAGGCCCCTTCCGTCGACGGCGTACCCCTTCTTCGTATCAGTTGTCCCCACGCGGGCCGCCGGGAGTCGGTAGCCTCATGACCCGGCGCATTCGCCCACCGGGGAAGGGAGAGGATGACCGCGGACCACCTGCCGGTCTGGCAGTGGGGTGTCGGCTCCCTCGCAGTCACCGCGGTCCTGGCCCTCACCGGCTGCACTGGTCCCGCGACGCCCAGTGCCGGCAGCACGCCGCTCGGCGGCGGTGCGGCCGGGACTCCCAGCACCTCGGGCCCGAAGCCCCGGGCCGCCAAGCCTCCCAGCACCAACCGGAAGACCGCGGACGTCGTCGCCGACTGCCCGGTCGGCCGTTGGCGGCTGCGGGCCACCGCGCCGACCGCGGGCGGGCCGGTCGAGAACGTCAGCTTCTCCGGTCGGGACGCTTTCGACCTCGCCTTCGACGACGACGACGGCTGGCGGATGATTGGGAACCGGAAGGCCCCGCTGAAGGCCACCGTCGAGGTCGCCGGGCTTCCGCTGAGCGGCAGCGCAGCCATCGCCGGCACTGCTCGCGGCCGCTACCGGATGGCCAAGTCGGTGGCGGTCTTCCGCCTGGAGCGCACCTCGGGCGACGTCGACGTCACCTATCCCGGTGGCCGCCAGACCTACGGCATGGAGACCCTGGCCGGCGCGCTGGTGCCGGATGGCGCGGCCGATCTGACCTGCCGCGGGAACTCGCTGACCATCGAGGCCGAGAACCTCACCCTCTACCTGCGCCGCGTTCGCCGCTGACCGCGACGTCGACCAGCAGCGCCCGGTGGTCGGACAGCGGCAGCTGGGGGGCACTGCTGCCGACGACCCGCCCGAGCCGGCCGCGGAGCAGGATGTGATCCAGCTGGGCGTCCGGATTCTCGACCGGGAACGTCGGGTGCCGGGCCAGTGCGGTGTAGCCGGTGACCAGAGCGGGCAGCGCGCCACGCATGTTGAGGTCGCCCATCAGCACCACCGGTCCGGGCTCGCGGGCCAGGTCATGGCGGACCTGCTGCAGCTGCCACTGGCCCCAGCCCGGCACGTAGGACAGGTGGGTGTTGGCCACGGTGAGCGGTCCGGCCGGGGTGTCCAGCCGGCCGACGATCACCGCCCGGGGCTCCTCCTCGACCACGATCATCTTCCGGGCCCGGAGGACGAAGAACGGGAACCGGAACGGGATCCGCGGCAGTTGGCGCACCTGCCAGGACCGGGCCGGGTAGCGGGACAGCAGGGAGATCCCGTACGCCGCCGTGCCGGGCACGTCGGCCTCGGTCGCGGCCAGCCAGGTTGCACCGGGCGTACCCGACAGGGCGGCGGCGAACCGGTGGGTCACCGCGCCCATGGCCTCGGCGGCGACCGCGGTCAGGTCGGCCAGGTGCGACCGCGGCTGGTCGCGGTCGACCTCCTGCAGCGCGAGGACGTCGGGATCCAGGCTGCGCACGGCGGCCGCGAGCCGGTCGAGGTCCACCCGGTCGTCGCTCGGCGAGCGGCCGTGCAGCAAGTTGAACGTGGCCAGCCGCATGTGGGTAACGTACCCAGCATCAGTACGCAACCGTCGGCCGACGAGGCCGAATCCGAGCTCCGCTCCGCGCTCAAGCACTCCGCGGCCGCCCTCAAGGCGGACGGGGTGCCCTTCGCCCTCGGCGGTGGATATGCCCTATGGGTGCGCGGGGCGCCCGAGCCCGTGCACGACGTGGACCTGGTGGTGGCCGAGGATGACGTGCCCGCCGCCGTGGACAGCCTCGAGGCGGCCGGGTTCCGGATTGAGCGGCCGCCGGAGGACTGGCTGTTCAAGGCCTACTGGGGCGAGAGCCTGGTCGACGTGCTGCACAAGCTGCGGGGGATCACCGTGACTCCGAACCTGGTGGCCCGGGCCGAGGAGACCGAGGTCCTCGGGGTGCGGATCCCGGTGATGCCGCCGACCCCGATCATGATCGCCAAGCTGCACGCCCTGTCGGAGAACTACGGCGACTTCGGGTCGTTGCTGCCGGGGTTCCGGGCGGTCCGGGAGCAGCTGGACTGGGACGAGGTCCGCCGCGAGGTGGGGGACCGGCCGTTCGCCGAGGCGTTCCTGTTCCTGCTCGAGCGGCTGGAGATCGCCCCGGCGTCGGAGATCTCCGCGACGGCGGGTACGACCGCGGCCTGATCTGGGGGTTCGCCTCCCACGGTCGCGGCCCGACCTCCACTTCGCGCTACTTCGGGCCGCTCCGCGCTAGGCCCGCCTGGCGCGAACCGCCCTGGAGTAGCGCGAAGTGAGGTCTGGGTGGTCGTGTCCACCGGGACGCGAGGATGCCGGCGCGTACGTCGTCGTCGCTACGCTGGCCCGCGTGCTGAGGATCGCCCGCGAGCACGTGGACGCCATGATTGCCCACGCCCGGAAGGACCACCCGGACGAGGCCTGCGGGGTGATCGTGGGCCCCGAGGGCAGCGACTCGGCGGAGCGGTTCATCGCGATGACCAACGCCGAGCGCTCCCCGACCTTCTTCCGGTTCGACCCGGGTGAGCAGCTGCAGCTCTACAAGGAGATGGACGCGGCGGGCGAGGAGATCGTGGTCGTCTACCACTCGCACACCGCCACCGAGGCGTACCCCTCGCGGACCGACATCGCGCTGGCGTCGGAGCCGCAGGCCCACTACCTGCTGGTGTCGACCGCCGAGTCACCCGGCGGTGACGGCCCTGTCGACATCCGGTCCTACCGGATCCTCGACGGCACGGTGACCGAGGAGGAGATCGAGGTCACGGAATAGGTCCGGCGAGCCTATGCGTTCCACCCATAGACATGCGGCGACCGAGGAGAGGTTGATGGCAGTAGAGGTACGGATTCCCACGATCCTGCGGACGTTCACCGGCGGCGCCAAGGCCGTCGAGGGGAGTGGCACCACGTTGTCGGCGGTGATCGACGACATCGACGCCCGCAACCCCGGCCTGAAGGAACGGCTGATCGAGTCCGACGAGCTTCGCCGCTTCGTCAACGTCTACGTCAACGATGAGGACGTCCGGTTCAGCGGCGGGCTGAGCTCCCCGACGGCCGACGGTGACGTCGTGGTCGTGCTGCCGGCCGTCGCCGGCGGCTGATGACCCGGTACGAGTCTCTGGCCGCCTCGGTCGGCCACACTCCGCTGGTCGGCCTGCCTCAGCTGTCCCCCAGTCGGACGGTGCGGCTGTGGGCCAAGCTAGAGGACCGCAACCCGACCGGCTCCATCAAGGACCGGGCCGCGCTCAACATGATCCGGGTGGCCGAGGCGGACGGCACGCTGCGTCCGGGCGCCACCATCCTTGAGCCGACTAGCGGCAACACCGGCATCGCACTGGCCATGGCGGCGAAGCTCGGCGGCTACCGGCTGGTCTGCGTGATGCCGGAGAACACCTCGCCGGAGCGCCGGCAGATCCTCGCGATGTGGGGGGCGGAGATCGTCTCGTCCCCGGCGGCCGGCGGGTCGAACGAGGCGGTGCGGGTGGCCAAGGAGCTGGCCGCTGACCACCCCGACTGGGTGATGCTCTACCAGTACGGCAACCCGGCCAACGCCGAGGCCCACTACCTGACCACCGGACCGGAGATCCTCGAGGATCTGCCGGAAGTGACCCATGTCGTCGCCGGGCTCGGCACCACCGGGACGCTGATGGGCGTCGGCCGCTTCTTCGCCGACAAGAAGCCCGAGGTCAAGGTCATCGCCGCCGAGCCCCGCTACGGCGAGTCGGTGTACGCGCTGCGCAACCTCGACGAGGGTTTCGTGCCGGAGCTGTACGACGAGCGCTACGTCACCTCGCGGTTCTCCGTCGGGGCGCGGGACGCCGTCCGCCGGGTCCGCGAGCTGCTGGAGCGGGAGGGGATCTTCGCCGGGCTGTCCAGCGGCGCCATCCTGCATGCCGCCCTCGCCCAGGCGGCCAAGGCGGTGAAGGCGGGGGAGAGCGCCGACATCGCGCTGATCATCTGCGACGCCGGCTGGAAGTACCTGTCCACCGGCGCGTACGACGCCGACCTCGACACCAGCGAGGACTACCTGGACACCCAGGTCTGGGCGTAGTCGACTGGCCTGTCGGCTCGCGCCCGGCCGTCCGCCAAGCTGCTGCCTTCCTCCCGCGCTCGGACGACGAGCGTGTCCTCCTCGCTCAGTCGTCCAGGCAGCACCGCTCCCGGCCTACCGACGCTCGCCGACTCGCGACCGCCATGCACCGTTCGGCTATGACCAGGGCGTCCACAGGGGGTCCCGGCCCGCGTACGCGAGGGTGCGGTCGAGCAGTGGAGCGTCATTCGGGATCGGCAGCCGAGGACCGAACAGGCCCTCCCGCGCCGCGGGGTCGTCCGGGGTGTTGACCACGAACTGCCAGGACGCCTCCAGGTTCTCCGCCGCGACGACGAACGGCTGCTCGGTCGCCACGGCCAGGTCCCAGCCGTGCAGCACCAGCTCGTTGTTGACGACGAACCCTGCCTGCTGCGCCGACATCTCGATCCCGCCCGCCCGGGTCTGGCCCTGCCAGGCCTCCGGTACCCGCCACGCCGCGGTCAGCTCGGTCAGCCGTCGGATGATGCTGTAGCGCCAGTCGGTCGGCAGGTCGGCCCCGTCCGCCTCGGGCGGTACGTCGGTCGTCGGGCCGGACAGCTTGGCGGCGGCATCCCGGAACGCGACCGTCAGCCCCAGCACGTGGGTCAGCAGGTCCGCGACGTTCATCCGGTCCAACGGTGTCGGCCCGGCGAGCTGCTCCTCCCCGATGTTGCCGACGACGGCCGCCATCTGTTCGGTCACCGGTTCCAGATCGATCATCGAAGTCCTTTCCCGAGGTGCGACAACCTTCTCACCCGGTCCGGCAGTGGTCACGGGCGGAGGTTCGTCGCGTCCTGCGCCGCCCGAACGGCGCCTCGCGGCGTTCTCCTCGGTCGAGATAGAACCCCGCTCTCGCTCCCTCGTCGGCCTTGCGAGCCATCCACTCGGACGAGGCAGGAACTCAACGAACCCCCGGGCGCAACCACTAGGCTCAGCGCCTGTGGACAGTGAGGCGCCGATCGGGATCTTCGACTCCGGCTTCGGCGGCCTCACCGTGGCGCGGGCAGTGATCGACCAGCTGCCCCACGAGGACATCGTCTATCTCGGAGACACCGCCCGCGCTCCGTACGGCGAGCAGCCCATCCCTCAGGTCCGGGAGTACGCGCTGGAGTGCCTGGACCACCTGGTCGCCCAGGGCGTGAAGGCGCTGGTGATCGCCTGCAACTCCGCCAGCGCCGCGGTGCTGCGGGATGCGCGCGAGCGCTACCCGGTGCCGGTGGTCGAGGTGATCCTGCCGGCCGCCCGCCGCGCCGTCGCGGCCACCCGGACCGGCCGGGTCGGGGTGATCTGCACCGAGGCCACGGCGACCTCGCAGGCCTACGACGACGCCTTCGCCGCCGCGCCGCAGGTGTCGCTGCACACCGCGGCCTGCCCCCGCTTCGTCTCCTTCGTGGAGGCGGGGATCACCGGTGGTACCGAGCTGCTGGCCGTGGCCGAGAGCTATCTGGCCCCGCTGCAGGCGGCCGACATCGACACCCTGATCCTGGGCTGCACCCACTACCCCCTGCTCACCGGTGTGATCTCCTACGTGCTCGGCGACCAGGTCAGCCTGGTGTCGAGCGCCGACGAGTGCGCCAAGCAGGTGTTCGCCGTCCTCACCCGGAACGGGCTCACCCATGACCGGCCGCGGTTCGCGAGCCACCGCTTCCTGACCACGGGCAGCCCCGACATCTTCGAGGGCATCGGCGCCCGGCTGATGGGCGGGCTGGTCGCCGGGGTGGAGCAGTTCGCATGAGATTGACCGTCGTCGGCTGCAGCGGCTCGGTGTCCGGTCCGGAGTCGCCCGCGTCGTGCTATCTCGTCCAGGCGCCGCACGACGGTGGCATGTTCTCCCTGGTCCTCGACCTCGGGCCGGGCGCCTTCGGCGCCCTCTACCGCTACCTCGACCCGGCCACGGTCGACGCCTTCGCCCTCAGCCACCTCCACCCCGATCACTGCCTCGACCTGTGCGGTTACTACGTCGCCGCGGCCTACTCGCCGACCGCGCCGTGGCCGCGGCGGTTGCTGCTCGGCCCTACCGGCACGCCGGAGCGCCTGGTGCGGGCGTACGAGGTCCAGCGGAACAACGGGACGCCCGCCGAGCCCGGTCCCGGCATCGGGAACCACTTCGAGCACCGGAGCTGGCAGCCGCAGCAGCAGGTCGGCCCGTTCCTGATCGAGACTGCGCTGGTCGACCACCCGGTGGAGACGTACGCCATGCGGATCACCGAGGACGTGCCGGACGGTGGGACCCTGGTCTACTCCGGGGACACCGGGCCGTGCGACGCCTTGGTCGAGCTCGCCCGCGGTGCGGACCTGCTGCTGGTCGAGGCCGCGTCGCTGGAGCGGCCGGACAACCCGCCGGGCCTGCACCTGACCGGCCGGCAGGCCGCGGAGGCGGGGGAGATGGCGCGGGTCAGCGCGGTGGTGCTGACCCACATCCCGCCGTGGTCCGACCCCGACCAGGTGCTGGCCGAGGCGCTGCCGCACTTCTCCGGGCCGCTGTCCCGGGCGGTGCCCGGGGCCAGTTGGGAAATAGGGTAGGCCGCGTGACGGATCGGGCTGATGGACGCAACCACGACGAACTCCGCCCGGTGCGGTTAACCCGCGGCTGGCTGAGCCAGGCCGAGGGATCGGTGCTGGTCGAGTTCGGGCGCACCCGGGTGCTGGTGGCGGCCAGCGTGACCGAGGGCGTGCCCCGCTGGCGCAAGGGCTCCGGACAGGGCTGGGTGACCAGCGAGTACGCGATGCTGCCGCGCGCCACGAACACCCGCAACGACCGGGAGTCGGTCAAGGGCCGGATCGGCGGCCGGACGCACGAGATCAGCCGGCTGATCGGCCGCAGCCTGCGCTCGATCATCGACTACCGGGCGCTGGGCGAGAACACCATCGTGATCGACTGTGACGTCCTGGAGGCCGACGGCGGCACCCGGACCGCCTCGATCACCGGCGCGTACGTCGCCCTGGCCGACGCCGTCACGTGGCTGCGCGACCGCAACCTGCTGGCCGGGGAACCGCTGCTCGACTCGGTGGCCGCCGTCTCGGTCGGCGTGGTCGAGGGCACGCCGATGCTCGACCTCGCTTACGTCGAGGACTCCGCGGCCGGCACCGACATGAACATCGTGATGAGCGGCGGCGGCCGGTTCGTCGAGGTCCAGGGCACGGCCGAGGGCCAGCCGTTCGACCGGAGCGAGCTGGACCGGTTGCTGGACCTGGGCGTCGCGGGGTGCGCCCGGCTGACCGAGCTGCAGCAGGAGGCCCTCGCCTCGTGAGTGGGCTCGCGCGGCGCGTGGTGCTGGCCACCAACAACGCCCACAAGCTGGCCGAGCTGCGCCGGATCATCACCGGCACGGCCCCCGACATCGAGGTGCTCGGCCTGGCCGACCTGCCCGGCTACCCGGAGCCGGCCGAGACTGGCCGGACCTTTGCCGACAACGCCCTGCTCAAGGCCCGGGCCTGCCTCGCGGCGACCGGCCTGCCCGCGCTGGCCGACGACTCCGGGATTGAGGTGGAGGTGCTGAACGGCATGCCCGGCGTACGCTCCGCCCGCTGGGCCGGCCCGCAGGCCAGCGACGCAGACAACAACGCCCTCCTGCTGCGCCAGCTGTTCGACGTGCCGACCGACCAGCGGACCGCCCGGTTCGTCTGTGCCATGGCCGCCGTGCTGCCGAACGGCGCCGAACATGTACGCCTCGGGATCATGTCGGGACGGCTGACGGAGGCTCCGGTGGGCGAGAATGGCTTCGGCTACGACCCGCTGTTCGTGGCCGACGGACAGACGGTGACCAACGCCCAGCTCGACCCGGCCGCGAAGGACGCGATCAGCCACCGCGGTCAGGCGATCCGGGCGATGGCGCCGGTGCTGGCCGCAGAGCTGCGGCGGTTGGAGCCGGTCGGGAAGGAGGGTTGAGCTTTGCGGACCTACCTGGACCTGCTGGACCACGTGCTGACGTCCGGCGCCCGCAAGACCGACCGGACCGGGACGGGGACGCTCAGCGTCTTCGGCTACCAGATGCGCTTCGATCTCGGCGAGGGCTTCCCCCTGCTCACCACCAAGCGCGTGCACACCCGGTCGGTGATCGCCGAGCTGCTGTGGTTCCTCTCCGGAGCGACCAACGTCAAGTGGCTGCACGAGCAGGGCGTGACGATCTGGGACGAGTGGGCCGACGCCGACGGCGAGCTCGGTCCGATCTACGGCTACCAGTGGCGCTCCTGGCCGACTTCCGACGGCGGCCACGTCGACCAGCTGGCGGCCGTGATCGAGTCCATCCGCACCAACCCCGACTCCCGGCGGCACCTGGTCAGCGCCTGGAACGTCGCCGACCTGGGCGACATGGCGCTGCCCCCGTGTCACACGATGTTCCAGTTCTACGTCGCCCCACCCCCGGAGGAGGATCCAGACCAGCGCGGCCGGCTGTCCTGCCAGCTCTACCAGCGCTCGGCCGACATCTTCCTCGGGGTCCCGTTCAACATCGCGTCCTACGCCCTGCTCACCGCGATGGTTGCGCAGGTCTGCGGGCTGCGGCCCGGCGACTTCGTGCACACCCTCGGTGACGCCCATCTCTACCTGAACCACCTCGACCAGGCCCGGCTGCAGCTGACCCGCGAGCCCCGGCCGTTGCCCGCCCTGGTCCTCGATCCGGCGGTGACGGCGATCGACGACTTCACCCTGGAGAGCATCCGGATCGAGGACTACGACCCACATCCCGGCATCAGGGCCCCGATCGCGGTTTGATGGCCGCTTCCGAGCCTGTCGCAGGGACGGAGATCGTGGGCATCGCCGCGGTCGCCCGCAACGGAGTGATCGGCGCCGACGGCGACATCCCGTGGCGCATCCCGGAGGACTGGCAGCGGTTCAAGCGACTGACCATGGGTCAGGTACTGATCATGGGCCGCAAGACCTGGGCGTCGATCGGGCGGCCGCTTCCCGGCCGGACCACCTATGTGGTGACCCGGGACAAGATGTGGCGCGGGGAGGACGTGTACGCGGCACGTTCGCTGGACGAGGCCTTCGACCAGGCCGCGGCCCGGAAGCCGGAGACGATCTTCGTCGCCGGTGGCGGGGAGATCTACCGGGCGGTCTGGGACCGGCTGACGCGCCTAGAGGTCACCGAGGTGGACGCCGAGCCGGAGGGCGACGTGACCTTCCCGGAGATACGTTCCGATGAGTGGCGTGAAGTTTTCCGCGAGCCGCACTCCGGATTCGCTTTCGTCGGCTATCGACGCCTCTAGAGGTGACCGGCGGTCTGCAGCCTCGCGGGCTACGCGGCATCACCGGCGCGAATCGCAGCCGTGTGGATGAGGGCATCGCCGACAACCCGTAACTAGACTGGCCCGGCTCGCCGGGATGGTGGAACTGGTAGACACGCAGGATTTAGGTTCCTGTGCCTTCGGGTGTGAGGGTTCGAGTCCCTCTTCCGGCACCTCTGTGGCTTCTGCTGCAGGTTGCTGCAGATCACGGCTCCCCGGACTGCAGGAGCCTGCAGCAGGAGGCCGGTGACTACTACGCGATCGCCAGGTCGCGCTTGAGCTTGGCGACGTGCCCGGTCGCCTTCACGTTGTACTGCGCGACCGCCACGGTGCCGCGGCCCTTGGCGTCGACGTCGATCACGAAGGTCGACCGGATGACGCCCTCGATCAGCTTGCCGTACAGAAGCTTTTCGCCATAGGCCCCGTACGCCGACAAAACGGTCTTCCCGGCGTCGCTGAGCAACGGAAATGACACCGACTCCTGGTCCCGGAAATGTATGAGTTTTTCCTGAGTGTCGGGCGAAACTCCGATCACGTGGACTCCGGCGGCAGTCAGGTCGGCCATGGCGGCGGTGAAGTCGATGGCCTGCGTCGTGCACCCCGGGGTAAGAGCCGCCGGGTAGAAGTAGAGGATGACCCGCTGTCCCGCGAAGTCGGCCAGCGAGACGTCCTTGCCGTCGGCGTCGGGCAGGGTGAAGGCGGGCGCGGCGTCGCCGTTCTCGAGTCGGGTCGTCATGCGGCACACCCTAGCCGTTGCGCCCACCGCGAGCCCGGCGCCTCAGGACCGGCCTTCCTGCAATACGCTGTGGGTCACCACGCCCGGCGCCGGCCGGTGCCGAACGCCAGCAAGGGGTGCCCGTGGCCGACAACGTGAGCCCGACCGACGACCGCACGACCTCCCAGATCGAGGCGGACCTGAGTGCTACGCGAGCCCGGCTGGCCGCTTCCGTGTCCGCGCTGATCGATCAGGTGCACCCCAACCGGATCAAGCAGCGCCAGGTCGCCCAGTTCCAGCTTCTCGGCCGCAACGCCAAGGAGAACGCGAAGTCGCTGATGTTCAACGCTCGCGGGGATCTCCGCACTGATCGGGTCACGGCGGTAGCCGGCGCCCTGGCCGGCCTGGTGAGCTTCGTCCTGATCGTCCGCGCCATCGGTCGGCGGGCGCGGAGGTCCTAGGTGGCCGGGTCCGAGGCCCCGTCGGTGAACGGGCCGGATCCGGACGGCGGCGCCCTCCCGATCCGGATGCTGCACGACCGGGTTCTGGTCTCGACGGAGAGTGAGGCGGGGGAGCGGCGGAGCAGCGGCGGGATCCTGATCCCGGCCACGGTGGCCATCGGCCGCCGCCTGGCATGGGGCGAGGTGGCCGCCGTCGGCACCAGCGTGCGGACCGTGCAGCTCGGCGACCGGGTGCTGTTCGACCCCGAGGACCGAGCCGAGGTCGAGGTTCGGGGGCACGCGTACGTGCTGCTCCGAGAACGTGATCTCCACGCCGTCGCGGCCGGGCGTCTGGAGGACGGACAAACTGGTCTGTACCTGTAGCCCTTGCCCTTTTCAAAGGCGGGTCAGGTGTGTTACAGCGTCTATAACGAATCTAAACGTTTGGTGAGAGATGTTGCGCTTTTGTGACGGGTTACCCCTAGATTGACCGAGTGGCACCCACGGATGGGTGTCCCTACAACGAAGTGAGGCCTTATGACTTTCGTTCGTCCCGCGCGCCGCGTCCTCATAGCGGCCGTGTCCTTGGGCGCCTTGCTCGTGGCCGCCGCGTGTGGCAGCGAGGAGCCGGGGGGTGGAAGCCCCAGCGCCACCGGAGCCACCGTGGACCTGACCAAGCAGGGTGATATCGAGTACTGGCAAGGCAAGGACGTCACCGGGATCATCCCGAAGCTGATCAAGCAGTTCAACGACCAGCACCCGAACGGCAAGGTCATCTTCAAGGAGCTGCCCGACGAAGCCGATCAGCAGCGGCAGCAGATGGTCCAGAACACCCAGATCAAGAACCCGAAGATGGGCGTCATCCAGGTCGACGTGGTGTGGACCGCGGAGTTCGCGGCCAAGGGCTTCATCGTGGAGCTGCCGCAGGACCAGTTCCCGACCGAAGGGATCCTGCCCGCGGCCCTCGACAGCGCCACCTACTTCAACAAGGTCTACGCCTACCCGATCGCCTCCAACGGCGGGCTGCTGTTCTACCGCAAGGACCTGCTGGAGAAGTACGACCTGCAGCCGCCGACCACCTTCGACGAGATGAAGGCGGCCTGCGACAAGATCCGCGGCGGTGAGAACGACTCGAAGCTGGAGTGCTTCGCCGGTCAGTACAACAAGTACGAGGGCCTGACGGTGAACTTCGACGAGGCGGTCCATGGCGCCGGTGGTGTCATCGTCGGCGACGACGGTAAGCCGAACGTGGCGACGCCGGAGGCCACCACGGGTCTGCAGACGCTGGCCGACTGGTTCAGGGACGGGTACATCCCCAAGGGCGCGATCACCTGGACCGAGGAGGAGGGCCGGCAGGCCTTCCAGAACGGCACGCTGATCTTCCACCGCAACTGGCCCTACGTCTACCCACTGGCCAACAAGACAGATGGCTCCTCCAAGATCGTCGGCAAGTTCGACGTGGCGCCGCTGCCGGGTATCACCGGGCCGGGCATCTCGAGCCTGGGCGGTGGCAACTACGCCATCGCGGCCAACGCAGAGAACAAGGGCACGGCGGCCGACTTCATCAAGTTCATGGCGGCGGCTGAGCAGCAGAAGGCTCGAACCCTGGCCACCTCTGATCCGCCGGTTGTCTCCGCGCTGTACAGCGATGCCGACATCGTGAAGAAGTACCCCTACTTCCCGACGCTGCTCAAGTCGATCGAGACCGCGAAGCCGCGGCCGAAGGCGGTCGAATACGGTGACGTCACGCTGGCTATCCAGGACGCGGCCTACTCGGCGCTCCCTGGTGGCGGCACCACGGCTCCTGACGCGGCGCTGCAGCAGCTGCAGAGCAGGCTTCAGACGCTGATCCAGTAGTTCCTACCGGTGTCCGCGTCTGAGTTCCTGGCCCAGCCACTGGCTGGGCCAGGAACTCGGCGCATCTGATAAGGAGGTAGCCCGCATGGCAACTGCCACGGCGGAGAAGCGAGGCTTGCCGGACACCCGAGGTGACGGTCACAAGCACAAGAAGAACGCCCTCAGTGACGGGCAGGGACGCCTGGCGTGGATCCTTCTGGCTCCGACGCTGCTCGTCATCATCGTGGTGGCCGGCATCCCTGTCCTCATGTCCATCCGCGAGTCCGTCTTCCAGACGAGCCGCGGCGTCGACCCGACCACCGGGCTGATCGCCGGCGGCGAATCCTTCGTCGGCCTGAAGAACTTCACCGACATCTTCGCCGGGCAGAACCAGGTCACCGGCAGCTTCGGCACCATGGACCGGTTCTGGAACGCGTTCTGGAACACCACGGCGATCACCGTCGTCTGCGTGATCCTGGAGACCATCCTGGGCGTGGCGATGGCCCTGATCATGGCCAAGGCTTTCCGTGGTCGAGGCGTCGTCCGCGCGGGCATCCTGGTGCCCTGGGCGATCCCGACCATCGTGTCAGCCCTGATGTGGAAGCTGATCTTCGACGAGGCCGGCGTGATGAACCGGATCCTGGGCACCCAGATTCTCTGGCTGGCGGACTCCGGGGCCTCGTTCTGGGCGATCGTCATCGCCGATGTCTGGAAGACCGCTCCCTTCATCGGTCTGCTGACCCTGGCCGGTCTGCAGACCATCCCCGCCGAGGTCTACGAGGCGGCCAAGGTGGACGGGGCCACGGCCTGGCAGGCCTTCATCCGGATCACCCTGCCAATGGTCAAGCCCACGCTGGTCGTGGCGGTGCTGTTCCGCACCCTCGACACCATGCGCATGTTCGACCTGCCCTACGGCATGATCGGCCCGGGCAAGTATCGGGTGGAGACCTTGTCGATCTTCTCCTACCAGGAAGCCACGCAGGAGCGGTACGGACCGGCAGCGGCGTACGCGATCGTGCTCTTCCTCTACGTGATGCTGGTGGCCTTCCTCTTCGTCAAGCTGCTGGGCGCCGACGTCATCGGTGACAGCGCACCGAAGAAAAAGAAGAAGAAGCCAGATACAACGGCCAAGTCTGCTGAGGTCCCGGCCCTGGAGATGATGGGAGGGTCGCACTGATGTCCACCACGGCCAATCCGCAGGCGGATCCCCAGGCGGCGTCATCGCACCTGACCGACGCCGAGATCGCTGAGCTGTCGCATCCCAAGCAGAGCCCGAAGGCTCTGATCGGGATGATCGCCTCCTACGTCGGCATGGCACTCATCGTCCTCTACTGCATCATCCCCTTCTACTGGATGATCGTCTCCTCGCTCCGGCTGCCCACTGAGGGCCGCAGCACGGAGTTCATCCCCAGCCCCGCGTCGGTGGCGAACTACCAGGGCGTCTTCGCCGGGACGAACAACTTCGGCCGGTCCCTGATCAACTCGCTCATCGTCTCCGGGACCACGACCATCCTGACCCTGCTGTTCGGCATCGTGGCGGCGTACGCATTGGCTCGGCTGTCGTTCAAGGGCAAGGGCATAGTGCTCTGGCTCATCATGGCCTGCTCTATGTTCCCGCTGATCATCCTGATCCCGCCGCTGCTGAAGATGTTCTCCTCAACGGAGCCGTTCGAGTGGTTCCCACGGTGGGTGGACACCTACCAGGCAGTCATCATCCCCGGGCTGAGCTTCGGGCTACCGTTGGCGGTCTGGAACCTGACCGCCTTCTTCCGCCAGCTCCCGGTTGAGCTGGAGCAGGCGGCCATGGTCGACGGCTGCACCCCGGGTGTGGCCTTCCGCAAGGTGATCCTGCCGCTCGCCGCTCCCGGTGTCTTCACCACGGCGATCATCGTGTTCATCGGATCCTGGAACGAGTACCTACTGGCCCTGACGTTCCTGCAGGCCGCCGAGATGCAGACCGCCACGGTGGCGATCAGCAAGTTCACCGGAACCACGGGCTTCGATACGCCGTACGGCACCATCATGGCGGCCGGCGTGATCGTGACCGTGCCACTGCTGATCGCGGTGTTGATCTTCCAACGCCGGATCGTGGCCGGCCTGACGGCGGGTGGCGTGAAGTAGCGCGCTCGCATCGCTAGGTCCGCAGTTCTGGCGCAGTTCGCAACGGGGCGACTGCGCCAGAACTGTCTCTACGGCTGGTCCTCGCCCTGGGGAGGAATCCGGCCGCCGGCATCCAGATCGGTGCCCGTGGCGAGTCGCTGGCCCGGCCCGACAAGGGTGATCTCACCCTCAGGACGGCCGATCCTGCTGGCCGACCCCACGTAGGCACCGGAGTCCAGGATCGTCCGGTTGACCGCCGCCCCCCGGCCGACCAGCACCCCCGGCAGGACCACGGAGTCCGACACGGTGGCGCCCGGCTCGATGACCGCTCCCTGACCGACGACGCTGTTGCGGACGGTGCCGGCGATATCGGCGCCGCCGCCGATCAGCACGTTGTCCAGCCTGGCCCCGCGGCGGATCCGGGTGGCGCCCGGCTTCACCATCGACGGCCAGATCGGCCAATCCGCGGCGTCGAGCTGGAACCGGGACGAGTCGGGCAGCAGGTCCCGATGCGCCTCGAAGTAGGAGTCGATGGTGCCCACGTCGCGCCAGTACCCCTCGAACCGGTGCTCGCGTACGCCTCCCGCCGCCACGAGACGGGGGAGCAGTGCGTGTCCGAGATCCTCCAGGCCGTCGGGGTCGTCGTCCGCCAGCGCTTCCAAGGCGCTCAGGACCGGGTCGGTACTGAACACGAAGACCTCGATGCTGACCAGCCTGCCCTTCGCGACCTCGGGTTTGTAGGCGTAGTCGGTGACGGTGCCGTGGCCGTCCACCCGCAGCACGCCGAATCGTTCCGGTTCGGCGGGCACCTCGGTGGTGACCAGCGTC
>DATHBQ010000096.1:0-3115 GCA_035296105.1 Propionibacteriaceae bacterium
CGGGCAGCACGGTGCCGAGTACGACGTAGCGGACGGCGGCGGTCGGCGAGTCGGTCGGCACGGTCGACAGCTCGAAGGTGGCGATCTGCTCCATGTGGTCCCGGTAAACCTCGAGCGCGCCGTCGGGCAGCACGAAGTCCGCCTCGTCCAGTGCGTCGAGGGCCGCGGCCAGAGCCTCGTGGCTGGGGCAGTCCATCTCGGCCACTGGCCAGTCCCACTGACGCATCAGCTCGTGCACCCGCTCGTGGTCGGGACGTCGACCGACCGGTCCGCTCACGGCGTCCGCCGCGACGCCGAGCAGGTTGTGCAGCGACTCCGGCGGTTCGTCGATCGCCGCCAGCACCCGGCGGACCTCGGCGATGGATAGCCCGGCGGTTCCGATCAGGGCGCGGATCAGCCTCAGCCGGGCCTCATGCTCGACGTCGTACTGGGCCTGGGTTGCCGACGTCCGCTGCCCCTCGGGCAACAGCCCCTCCCGTAGGTAGTACTTGATCGTCGCCACCGAGACGCCGCTGTGCTGGGCCAGCTCTGAGATCCGCACGTCCACTCCTCTTGACACTGGATAGTGCCGCTCTCCAGTATTGGACAGTAGCACTATCCAATTGAAGGAGAGCTCGATGCCCATCGTCAACACCGCCCGAACAACGCACGACTACAACGGGGAGCTCGTCGTGTTCCTGATCGGCATGCGGATCAACCGACCGCTGCGGCCAGACCTGTGGTGGCCGGTGTTCGCGGCGATGCCCGGAATGCTGGCCGAGCTGAGCCGCGACCCGGACTCCGGTCTGATGGGTTTCCGGACGACGTTCGGCCGCGGCGGCACGCTGCTGGTGCAGTACTGGAACTCGCACGAGAAGCTCTACGCCTACGCCAGCAACCCGAACGCGGCGCACCGCCCGGCCTGGGCCAGGTTCAACCGGATGATCCGCAAGGCGCCAGGCTCCGTCGGCATCTGGCACGAGACCTACGTCGTCGAGCGGGCCGAGTCCATCTACTCCGGCATGCCGGTGACCGGCCTGGCCGCCGCGACGTCATCGGTCCCGGTCGCCCACCGGGGTGAGACGGCCCGCGAGCGCCTGGGCCAGCGCGTCAGCGAACTCGCCGCCTAGCCCCTCGGCCCGCGACCGATCTGCACCCTTCCCTTTAGTCTGCACCCGCTGCTGGCGGTGCAGATCGAAGGAAGCGGTGCAGATCCTCCGACGGTCCTATCCTGACCGGGTGGCAGACGGGCCGGGCTGGCTTCCCATCGCCGGACCAGGACACGAACGCGCGACGGATGCTCGTCGAGCCGGCCGGAGCGCCCGTGTCGGCGCCCGACCCGGCCGACCGCGTGGTCGGGCTGCCGGCCGCGTCGGCGATCATCGTCGGCGGGCTCCTGGTGGCCATCATCGCCGTTGGGGCGATCATCTCCCTCACCCGGGACCGGCCGCTGACCGGGCCGGCTGTCGCACCACCGCCGCGGAGCGAGACTCCGTTGGCGGTCAGCTACGAAGCCGCCACCCGGACCACCACGGTCGAGGAGCTGCAGGTCGTGCTGCCGGCCGCCCCCTTCACCTGTGGGTCGCCGCAGGAGGTGGCGGGCCTGTTCGACTCCGGCGTGACCTGCGGTGTCACCGTGCACGCGGACTACGACGAGGACGGGAGCGACTGGGGCGCCAGCGCCGGCATCGGTCTGCTGGAGGCGGAGCGCGACTCCGAACCGGACCTTCGCGAGCTGCTGGCGTCCGCCGCGTCCGACGTGCTCGAGCGCAACTACGAGGTCGACGACATCACCGTTCGAAAGGCGAAGAACCGTCCCGCCGACGTGGCCCCCGAGGGCTGGGCCCGGGTCGTCACCGCCGAGCTGCAGGTGTCCTACCCGGACTGCCGACCGACTACGACGCGATGCGCGTGACGATCGTCCGGCTGGCCGGCGGTCGGCACGTGGTCTGGTGAGGCCTGATGCCGGACGACAGCCCGGAGGCGGTGCGCTCGGCCGTGGCCGCCTCGGCCGAGTCGCTCACCGCCCGGAAATGAGGCAGCGGCCGCCCGCGACGGTCCTATCCTGGCGCCGTGCCCGGAGCAACCCCGTCCACCAGCGGCCTGGCCGCGCCCACCGCCGTGGCTGAGCCGGCGCCGACCCGCGGGAGGGTGTACGGCTACTTCGGACCGGCGGGCACGTTCAGCCACCAGGCCCTGCTCACCCTGCCGGACCTCGGATCCGAACCGATCCCGTACGCCACCGTGGGCCAGGCGCTGCAGGCCGTCCGGTCCGGGGAGATCGCGGCCGCGCTGGTCCCGATCGAGAACTCGGTCGAGGGCGGGGTGTCGGCGACCCTGGACAACCTGACCTACGGCGACCCGCTGGTGATCACCCGGGAGGTGGTGCTGCCGGTGCAGTTCGACCTCTTCGGGCGGCCTGGGTCCACCCTGGACGGCGTCCGGCACATCCTCACCCACCCGCACGCCGCCGCGCAGTGCCGGGACTGGCTCGCCCTGCACGCGCCCGGGGCCGCAGTCACCGAGGGTGGCTCGACCGCCGCCGCGGCGGCCGAGGTCGCCGACCCGCTGTCCCGCTTCGACGCGGCGATCTGCGCGCCGGTGGCGGGCGAGATGCACGGACTCGCCGCGCTGGCCCGGGGCATCGCCGACAACCCGGACGCGGTCACCCGGTTCGTCCTGGTCTCCCCGCCCGGGCTGCTCAACCCGCCGACCGGCGCGGACAAGACCACGATGGTGTTGTTCATGCGGGAGAACCACCCGGGCGCCCTCCTGGAGATCCTGGAGCAGTTCGCCAGCCGGGGGGTCAACCTGTGTCGGATCGAGTCCCGGCCGACCAAGCGCAGCCTCGGTGACTACTGCTTCTCGGTGGACGCCGAGGGTCACGTCGACGACGCGCGGCTGGCCGAGGCCCTGATGGGCCTGCACCGGATCTGCGGCGACGTGGTGTTCCTGGGCAGCTACCCCCGCGCGGACGGGACCGAGCCGAGCATCCAGGTGGGCACCTCCAACGCCGACTACGCGGCCGCCGCCACCTGGCTGCAGCGACTCAAGGGCTGACCCGACGGCGCCGGAGCCGATCGGCCACCGGTCGGCGGTCGGCGGCGCCGTTCGCGCTCTCGGGTGGGGCGGCTTG
>DATHBQ010000097.1:0-3184 GCA_035296105.1 Propionibacteriaceae bacterium
AGCGGGCGACCCGCTCGGTCGAGAGACCGCTCAGCGACATCGGCATGGGCAGCACCTCGAGCGAACCCCGGGGCACCGCGGCGGTGGCCCGGGCGTCGATCGCCTTGCGGTCACGGGCCGACAGGGCGACGGAGACGGGCGCGGCCTTGGCACCGGCAGCGGCAGCGGCCTTGCGGGCCGCGGTCGAGCTGGGCAGACCGAGCAGGTCCATCATGTCGGCCGCCGGCGTGACCCCGCCGATCGGCGACGGGGAGGCCGAGAATCCGTAGCTGACGGCGCCGAGAAGCTGCCCGTTGATGTAGACCGGCGATCCCGACATGCCGCCCCAGATGCCACCGCCGGCGCCGATGACGTTCTGGCCGGGCAGGTCCGAGACCTCGATGATGATCATGTCCCGACCGGCGCCGATGCCGTTGTCCAGCACGCCGAGGACCTCCACCGCGAACGGCCGCGGCGTGGTGCCGCGAACCACAGTGAGGCCCTGGCCGGTCATGCCGTCCGTCAGCGCCGACGTGGGGATGATGGCCGGACAGGCGGTAGCCTCTGGGATGTCGGCCGCCGGGGCCGGAGGCTCTGCGGCGGCCGGGACGGCCAGCAGGCCGGCGATCAGGGACAGCAGCACGGCAGCTCCGACGGTGGTTCGCCGGGCCGTTCTGGATAGTGCTCGGGGCATGGTCGTTCCTTCGTCGACGAGCGTCATTGCCTGCGTCGACGGCCGGGGCGGGGTCGACGGGCCGAAGGTATCGCTCGGTCCGGACACCCGGCCACCACAAATGTGTCGGGCTGTGTAACAACTCAGCCACGATCGGGCGACCGGCTTGAGCGCCGATCCGGGGCCGGTTACGAAGTGGTCAGCCCGGCCGGGAACCGGACGCCGGTGAGCTCCTCCGACGCGGTCCACAGCCGCTCGGCCAGGTCCAGATCGCTGGCCACCGCCGATCGGCCGACCAGGGTGGGATGGCCGCGCATCTCGTTCCTGCCGTCCGGGCCGACGTAGCTGGCGCCGGGCAGGTCCTGGGTGACGGCGTACACGGTGGGCAGGGCACCCATCGCCGCGCTCTGGCCGACGACCCGGTTCAGCACCGCCATGAACCTGTCCACCACCGGGTTGCCGTAGTGGAACTGGAGGTTGGTGGCCGAGTAGCCCGGATGCGCGGCCAGGGCCCGGACCGGCGACCCGGCTGCGGTGAGCCGGCGCTCGAGCTCCAGGGTGAACAGCAGGTTCGCCACCTTGGACTGCCCGTACGCCTCCCAGCGCCGGTAGGAGCGGCGCTCCCAGTTGAGGTCGTCGAGGACGATCCTGCCCATCCGGTGCGCGCCCGAGGAGATCGTGACCACCCGGTCGGTGATCTGGGGCAGCAGCAGGTTGGTCAGGGCGAACGGCCCGAGGTGGTTGGTCCCGAACTGGATCTCGAATCCGTCGACCGTCCGGGCGAAGGGCGGCACCATCACGCCGGCGTTGTTGACCAGCACGTCGATCGGGTCGCTGGTCGCCGTGGCGAAGGCCCGGACCGAGTCCAGCTTGCTGAGGTCGAGCTCGCGTACGGCGACAGGACCGCCGATCTCCGCCGCGGCCCGGTCACCCCTGCCGGTGTCCCGCACCGCCAGGGTGACCCGGGCGCCGGCACCCGCCAGCATCCGCGCCGCCTCGAAGCCGATGCCGCTGTTGCCACCGGTGATCACGATGTGGCGCCCGCTCTGGTCGGGCAGGTCGTCAGCGGTCCAACGGGGAGAGGCCATGACCCCAGCGTGCCAGACGGCGGAACAGCAAGATCATCAGCCGTCAGCTCGCCACGACTCCGGCGCTGCCTGCGTCACGCTGACAAGTTGACGGGACCGGCGCTCCGGCGAGCCCAGGCCGGGGCGTGCTCGGGTCGCGGGCCGATGGCGACGACCCGAGCGGGAATGCCCTGGAGCAGCGGGAAGCGGTCGAGCAGCCGGAGCGGCAGCGGCGGCCGAACCGACGGGTGGTCGGCGGAGGCGGCCGGTGGCAGGCCGGCCACGGCGGCTCGCGGACCGGCCAGTCCGGCATGGGCGACCCGCTGACCGGCCTGGATCAGGGCCGTCGGCCAGGCCCGTCGCCGCTGAACGGCTCGGAGGTGAGCCTTGGTCACCTCCGACCCGGCCCGCAGCACCGGCCCGAGGATCCGGGCGGCGGCGACGGCATCCTGCACGGCGAGGTTGATCCCGACGCCGCCGACCGGCGACATCGCGTGGGCCGCGTCGCCGATCAGCAGCAGACCGTCGGAGTACCAGCGTCGCAGCCGCTCCAACCGGACGTTGAGCAGCTTGACGTCGTCGAAGGACGCCACCGCCTCCGCCCGGTCCCCGAGCCACGGCGCCAGCCCGGCCAGGCGCCGCCGGAACGCCTCGACTCCTTCGGCCCGCAGCGGGCGGTCCTGGCCCTTGCCGATCACGTAGCCGCACTGCCAGTAGTCACCGCGGTCGATCATGATCATCAGCTGTCGGTCGCCGACCCAGCCCGCGGCTCCGGCCGGGTCGTCGGGTTGCCGCGGTAGCCGGAACCACTCGACGTCGATCGGGGCGCCGAACGTACGCGGATGCAGCCCTGCGGCCGCGCGTACGGTCGAGTCGCGCCCGTCGCAACCGATGACGAGGTCGGCCCGCAGCTCGTGTTCGGTGCCGGTGGTCCGATCCCGGTAGCCCACGCCAGCGACGCGGCCCTGTTCGTGCAGCAGCCGGGTCACCTCGGCGTTGCGGCGGAGGATGAACCCGCTCTCCTCCGCCGCGGTCGCCGCGAGCAGCTCGAGGAAGTCCCACTGCGGCACCAGGGCGATGTGCTGGTGGGCACCGGGCAGGCGGTGCAGATCGGCGACGGTGAGCAGCGTGCCGCCCACGTACAGCTGGGCGCGGTCCAGCCGGCGCTGCGGCAGCGCGGCGAACCGCTCCTCCAGCGCCAGCTCGTCCAGCAGGGTCAGGGTGGAGGCGTGCACGGTGTCGCCGCGGAAGTCGCGCAGGAAGTCGCCGTGCTTCTCCAGCACGGTGACCGGCACCCCGGCGCGGACCAGCAGCAGGGCCAGCACCAGTCCGGCCGGCCCACCCCCGACGACCACGCAACCGGTCCGCTCGGCCATGTCCCCGACGGTACCGCTGCGACGCCTTCTCCACTTCCAGTCCCTTCCGCATTCTTCGAGCCCTCGGTCGAGGGCTGGAAGTGGAGGAT
>DATHBQ010000098.1:0-4508 GCA_035296105.1 Propionibacteriaceae bacterium
GAGTCGCCGGTGCGCATCCCCCTGGCCGACCAGGGCCCGCGGATCGACGGCCCGCTGCCCCGGATCAACGGCGACCGGCGTCCGGACGGGACGCTGATCACCGCCTCGGTGCCGCAGCCGGCCACCCGCCGCTGACCTGTGCTGTGCCCTGAGCCTGCCGAAGGGCTCATGGTGGCGCTTCGACAGGCTCAGCGCGCATGAGCTGTGCTCAACCCGCCCGGTGGGCCATCAGGAGCTCCCCGGCCACGCGACCGTCGGCGATCAGACGCCCCATGATGTCCGCCTGGTCGGCGGCGGCCCGCCAGCGGGGGTCGCTACCGTGCCGCCGCCGCAGCTCGTCCTCGACCTCCGCGGTCCGCTGCTGCCACTCGGCCGGCTCGGCGGCGAAGTTGGCGGCCGACGCACTGTCCGCCACCGTCAGGCCGTGGCTGGACAGCAAGGCCCGCAGTCCGTCGGGACTCACGAAGTGATTGCCCTCGGGCTGCTCCTGCAGCGGCTGGGTCGCGACGAAGACCAGCAGTCCCAGCCGGCCGCCGGGACGAAGCACCCGGACCAGCTCGGCCAGGAAGCCGTCCTGGTCTCCGACGGTGCACAGCACCCCCAGGCTCCATGCCACGTCGAACGCCGCGGCCGGGAACGGCAGCGGCCCCCGGGCCTGGACCACGGGGAAGCCGAACAGCCGTTGGGCGGCGCGACACGCCCCGTACTCCGGCTCGCTCAGTGTGGGCCCGATCCCGGTCTCCGCCCGCGCGAATGCCGACGGGCCGCCGACGCCGGCCCCGCAGTCCAGCATCCGATCCCCGGGGGACAGCGCCAGCCGCTGGAGGAGCCAGCGGAGGGCACTCGGGCTGCCGCTGCCCCGGCAGGCCGCGGGCAGGTGGTAGTCCGGGCCCAGGTCCAGCGCGACGTCGGCGGTCCAGCCCGCCACGGTGTCGAACTCGGCCTGCATGGATGCGTTCACCGCTGCTGCTCCGTTCGCACGCGCCGGCCGATCTCGGCCTGGATCTCCGCAGCGACTCTTACCCCGCGAGCCGAGGCCATACCCGACAGGTTGACCCCGGCGACCCCCGGCACAGCCAGGAGCTGGCGGGCCTCGCGTACGGCGTGCTCGATCCCGGCCTGCACCGGATCGGCGGCCTCGACAACCTCGGCCACCGCGACCGGGTCGATCTCGAGGCCGGGCAGCGCGGTCAGCACGGCGGCGGACGGCGCGTCGGTGAAGACCGCCACCGCCGCGATGACCGGGATGGTCAGTCCCAGGCCGCGGGCGGTGGTCACGAAGGCATCCACGTCCACGGCCGTCGGAACGTGGTTGAGCACCGCGACCTGAGCGCCGGCCCGCTGCTTGTGCACCAGCCGGGCGGGGCGGAGCGCGGTGGGCCGCGCCGTGGGCGTCTCCGCCACGGCGACACCGACGCCGACCCCAGCGGCCAGGGCGGCCAGCCGCGTGCCGTCCAGGTCGAAGGCCTGGGTGACATCGGGACGTACGTCGTAGGCCCGCCCGTCGCCGGTCACGCACAGGACCGTGGCCAGGCCGTCGTGCCGGAGCGCGTGCAGCTCCTGCTCGAGCGAGATCCGGTTGCGGTCGCGGCAGGCCAAGGTCACCCACGGCCGGGCCCCCGCGTCGGTGATCAGCCGGGCCAGCGTGGACGGCGGGAAGTCGATCCGGTCCTGGTGGTCACCGACCAGCAGGGCGTCGCTGCTCGCAACCAGGATCTTGGCGGTGGCCGTCAGCATCGCCGCGTCGGCCGGCGGCACGCTGAGGTCGGTCAGGCCCAGCGGGGCCGGAACGGCCGGCCGCGGCTCGGCCGGTCCGGGCGGGGTGACCTCGTTGAGCCGATCGAAGACGCACGGGAAGGCGGCCATCTCGCACCGGCCGTCGGGCCGCACGCCGCCGCACGGCCCGTAGACCATCCGCTTCGGACACGTCGGCTGCACCACCACACCTTGCCACGCACACCCGTATGTGCCCTGAGCCTGTCGCAGGGCGCTTCGACTGGGCTTGCCTGAGCTCGTCGAAGGGCGCAGCGCCGATCAGCGCTTCGTCTCGGAGCCCTCCAGGGCCTCGGGGTCCTTGAGGTAGGTCTGCCGCCCCCACATCGCCCGGTTGATGAAGAACGTGATCAGCCAGAGCACCAGGCCGACGGCCAGCAGCAGGCCGGCGATGACGTACTGCTGCGGGTCCCGGCCGCTGAGCGGCGTGACCAGGTAGGCACAGCAGATCGCCCCGATGATCGGCAGCACCGTCGGCGCCCGGAAATGCCGGTGACCGACCGAGTCCCGGCGCAGCACCAGGCAGCAGATGTTGACGACGGTGAACACCCCGAGCAGGAGCAGGGCGGTGGTGCCGCCCAGCAGGCTGATCGCGCTACCGGCGTTCTCCAGCGAGCCGACGTAGAGCAGCAGACCGACCGCGATCGCGGTGGTGAACAGGATCGCCACCCACGGCGTACGCCGACCCTCCAGCACCCGGCCGAGGACCGGAGGCAGCACCTGCTGCTTGGCCATGCCATAGAGCAGCCGGCTGGCCATCATCATGTTGATCAGGGCCGAGTTGGCCACCGCGAACATGGCGATCAGCGGGAAGACGTTGTCGATCGGGATGCCGGGTGCGCCGGCGGCGACGACCTTGGTCAACGGGGCCTCGCCCTGGCCGAGCTCACCCGCCGGCACCAGGGCGATGGCGGTGATCGACACCAGGATGTAGATCAGGCCGGTGATGCCCAGGCCGGTGAGCATGATCCTGGGGAAGATCCGCTCGGGCTCCTTGACCTCCTCGGCCATGTTGACCGAGTCCTCGAACCCGACCATGGCGAAGAACGCCAGGGAGGTGCCGGCGGTGACCGCGACGAAGATCGACTTGTCCTCGGGGGTGTCGAAGATGACCACCCGGCTGAAGTCGGCCTTGCCCTGGGTGACGGCGTACAGGCCGACGAAGATCACGATCAGCAGGCCGCTCAGCTCGACCAGGGTCAGCACGATGTTGGTGTGGACGCTCTCGGCGACGCCGCGCAGGTTGATCGCCGCGACCAGGAACATGAAGAGCAGGGCCAGGGTGAGGATCAGCGCCGGACTGGGGTCGGCCACCGCGTCGCCGCCGCGGACCACGCTGGCGAAGGCGGCCAGGTTGGCGGCGAACGCTCGGGACGCGGTGGAGGCGGAGGTGATGCCGGAACACATCACGGTGAAGCAGATCAGGAAGGTCAGGAAGTGCAGCCCGAACGCCTTGTG
The DNA here is from genome assembly GCA_035296105.1 of Propionibacteriaceae bacterium. Taxonomy (GTDB): domain Bacteria; phylum Actinomycetota; class Actinomycetes; order Propionibacteriales; family Propionibacteriaceae; genus Microlunatus. The sequence goes on from DATHBQ010000098.1 coordinate 3,232, forward strand.
GGTGTAGAGCGCGGCGCCCGCGGCCTGCGGGTACTTGGTCACCAGCTCCAGGTAGGAGAACGCGGTCAGCGTGGCGACGATGAAGGCGATCAGGAACGGCAGCCAGACCACCCCGCCGACCTGGTTGGCCACGTTGCCGGTGACCGCGTAGATGCCGGTGCCGAGGATGTCGCCGACGATGAACAGCAGCAGCAGCTTGGGGCCCATCACCCGCCTGAGCTCCGGCTGGTGCAGAGGGGTGTCGGTATCGACGGCGGACGCTGACGACTCGGCCATGCGGAGGCTCCCTTCTGAGGCTGATTGGCCTACTCTCGCGCCTCGGCGGTCCCGGCACAACGATCACTGCGGTAACAACCGTCAGAAGAGTTGCGCTTGCGCCAGTTTGCATTTGCTAACAATTGCAAGCACACTGCCTGTATGGCACGGATGCGGACCGCGAAGATCAGTGAGCAGCTCGGCTCGTTGGGCGAGTACATCGCCGCCCAGCGCCGGTCGGCCCAGCTCACGCTGCGCCAGCTGGCGGAGCAGACCGGGATCTCCAACCCGTACCTGAGCCAGATCGAGCGGGGCCTGCGCCGGCCGTCGGCGGAGGTGCTGCAACAGCTGTCCAAGGCGCTGCGGGTCTCGGCCGAGACGCTCTACGTCCGCGCCGGGATCCTCGACCCCGACGAGCACGCGGTGACGAGCGTGGAGATGGCCGTGCTGGCCGACACCGCGATCACCGAGCGCCAGAAGCGGGTGCTGATCGACGTCTACGCATCCTTCGTCAAGGAGAACGAGTCCGCCGAGTCCGAGCCCGCCGACAAGTCCTGACCAACCACCACCTCATTTAGGAGCAAGTAATGCCTCGCAAGGAGACTCCGGACCAGGCCAAGAAGTCCGCCGTCGAGTCCGAGTACGCCCCGCTGTACGCCGTCGCCGGCCTGACCGACGCCCTTGCCGACGCGCTGCGCGGCGCGCTGGTCGAGACCCAGCAGCGGGCCCGCCGCGGGTTCGGTGAGCTGCAGAGCCGTGGTCCCGCGCTGGGCCAGCAGGCGAAGGTCAACGCCGAGGAGCTGCGGACCTTCGTGATCACGCTGCCCGAGCAGTTCAAGCACCTGCCGGAGGCCACCAAGGCCCGGATCACCGAGCTGCAGACCCAGGCCAACGACCTGTTGGCCCAGGCGACCGCGACGTACTCCGAGCTGGCCGGGCGCGGCAAGCTCGCGGTCGACGACGCGATCGGCAGCGCCCGCGGGCTCTCGGACCGCACCGAGAAGCGGGTGGACGATCTTCGC
>DATHBQ010000099.1:0-3137 GCA_035296105.1 Propionibacteriaceae bacterium
GGCGCCCGGTGGTCGCCGCCGCGCCGGGTTCCGGACCGGCGTCACCCCCGGACGTCGCCGAGCTGACGGCCAGGTCGACCCCGAGCATGATCGCGAACGCGGCGACCAGGCCGATCAGGGTGACCAGTGGGCTGCGATGTCTCACCGCACCTCCAAGCTCTCGACGAGCGCGACGTGCCGGCCAGGAGAGCCGGCGCCGTCCCCTGATACGCGCAGGCCACATCTTCGCGGCGAACAGTCAGGACCGACAATGTCATCGTGACAGCAAAGGACGCCTGGGTCGGCGACATCGAGACGATCACCAACGAGAACGACACCTTCCGGACGGTGCTCTGGACCGGCGCCAACCTGCAGCTCACCGTGATGCGGCTGGCGACCAGGGAGGAGGTCGGCATGGAGATGCACGATCATCTCGACCAGTTCATCCGGATCGAGTCCGGAGCGGCGCGGGTCACGCTGGGCCCGAGCCCGGACGAGGTGGAGATCGCCCACGACATCGCCGCCGACTGGGCGATCATCATCCCCGCCGGCACCTGGCACAACGTGGTCAACAACGGCATCGAGGAGCTGCGGCTCTACTCCGTGTACGCGCCGGCCGAGCACCCGCCGGAGACGGTGCACCGCACCAAGGCCGACGCGGACGCCGCCGAGGCCGCCGAGCACTCCTGATGCTTCCGGAGCCGGTGCTGCTGGACGGCGGCCTGGCCACCGAGCTCGAGGCCCAGGGAGCCGACCTCCGTACGCCGCTCTGGTCGGCGCAGGTCCTGCTGGACAACCCGGAAGCCGTGGTGGCAGCCCACGCGGCGTTCTTCACCGCCGGGGCCTCGGTGGCGACCACGGCGTCCTACCAGGCCCCGGTGGAGCTGATCGGGCTCAGCGTGCGGCTGGCCCGACGGGCGCGGGACGAGCATCTCTCCTCCGACAGGTCGGAAGAGGAGCTCTGGGTGGCGGGCTCGGTCGGGCCGTACGGCGCCTCGTTGGCCGACGGGTCGGAGTACCGCGGCGACTACGGGCTCTCGGTCGCCGAGCTCCGGGCCTGGCACCGGCCGCGGATCGCCGCCCTGGTCGAGGCCGGTGTTGACGTCCTGGCGCTGGAGACCATCCCGACAATGGTGGAGGTGGAGGCGCTGCTGGCCGAGGTGTCCGGCACCGGCGTGCGGTGCTGGCTCTCGATCACCGCGCAGGGCGAGCAGACGCGCGCCGGTGAGCCGGCGTCCACAGCGTTCGCCCTGGCCCGGGACCTGCCCGAGGTGGTAGCGGTCGGCGTGAACTGCGTCGACCCGGACGACGTGCCCGGACTGCTGGCCCTGGCGGCCGAGGCGAGCGGCAAACCGGGGGTCGCCTACCCGAATCGCGGCGAGGGCTGGGACGCGGACACCAGGACCTGGACCGGTCGGGGCGCGTTCGACCCGGCCGCAGTATCCGACTGGGTGGCGGCGGGCGCCCGCCTGGTCGGCGGCTGCTGCCGGGTCACCCCGGCCGACATCGCCGCCATGCACACCGCGCTCAGCACACCTCGCTGATCGCCTGCCACTCGGCCTCCGACAGCGGTCCGGCGGCCTCGGCCGCCACGACCTCGGCCAGCTCGGTCCGGTTCTTCACCCCCAGCACCACGGTGGCCACGTCGGGGACGCTCAGGGCGTAGCGGTGGGCCAGTGCGGCCGGGGTCTGGCCCAGGTCGGCGGCCAGCGCTCGGAAACCCGCCGCCCGCTCGTAGTCCCGGCTCGTCGGGTCGTTCGCCACCCGGTCGAGCCGGTCGGTGAGCGCCCCGGAGGCCACGGCGCGGATCGCCATCACCGGCACCCCGGCGTCGGCGGCGGCGGAGACCAGCGCCGGGTTCTGCGGCTCGCCGGCGTCCCCGAAGATCCACATGTCACCGGTCAGGTCGAGGGCGTTGACCACCATCTGCGCCGCGTACGGCCGGGGCTCGGCGGCCAGCGCGGGCAGGACCGCCGACGGGTAACCGACCGCCGTCAGCCCCCAACCGCGGATCAGGCCCTCGTCCTGGAGCTGGACGAACGCCGGAACGACCTGATCGACGTAACGCTCCCAGCCCAGCGTCCCCGGCACGGTGAGCTCACCGCCGGCCGGCCGCAGGTGGGAATGGACCAGGAACAGGTCCAGATGGTCCCGGCCCAGCCGACGGAGCGTGGCCTCCAGGCTGGAGCGCATCCGGCCTGGCAGGTCGTCGTACTCATCGTCGGGGAGCAGGACCTTGCTGGTGACCATCACCTCGGGCGCAGGGCGTTCCCGTAGGGCCGCGCCGACCACCTGCTCCGCCTCGCTGTCGGGCCCGTACGTCGGCGCCACGTCGAGGCTGGTGATGCCGGCGTCGATCGCGGCGTGCACGGTGGCGACCGCCTCGGCGCGGTCGGTCGGGCCCAGGACACCACCGATGCCGCCGCCACCCAGGGTGAGAGCACTGATCGGGCCGAGCCGGCCGAAGTCACGGATCTGCATTCCACCGACGCTAGTGGTCGGCGGCGAGGTGGTTAGGAGGCGGTGGCTCCTTGCTCGGCCAGCCAGGCGTTGACCCGGCGCTCGGCCTCCTCGGGCTCGACGTCCTCGACCTTGGTCAGGATCGCCCAGCGGTGCCCGAACGGGTCCAGCAGCGATCCGAACCGGTCGCCGGTGACGAACGTCGACGGCTCCTCGAAGGGCGTCGCGCCGGCGTCCACCGCCGCCCGCCACACGCGGTCGACGTCGTCGCAGTAGAGGACGTAGGAGTGGTTGACCGCACTGGTGCCGTCCGGCGGGATGAGGTTCATGTCGGGCAGCGGGTCGCTGAGCTGCAGCCGTCCGCTCGGGAACTGCAGCTCGGCATGGGCGACTGTCCCGTCGGGCCCGTCGTTGCGGGAGACCAGGGTGGCGCCGAAGGCGGCGGTGTAGAAGTCGATGGCCCGGGCGGCCCCGTCCACCACCAGGTACGGGGTCAGCGAGGTGTAGCCGGCGGGCGGGTTGTTCGGTCGGTCGGAGTCGGTCATGTCAGTGATCCTCCCTAGAGTCGGCGGGTGGCTGCTTGGACAAACGCGACACTGTGTTGCCCCAAGTGGGGCGACCCCCTCGAACCCCGACAAGCAGCGGGACGCCCGAGCTGCCGCGCCCCTCCCGCACCTCGACCGACGCCGGCGTGCTCC
>DATHBQ010000100.1:0-5010 GCA_035296105.1 Propionibacteriaceae bacterium
ACAGGCGCAGGCCGACGCTTCGGCGAGCTCTGGCCGCATCGGACTCCGGCAGCGCTGGCTGGCCACCCTGGCCCAGCTGGCGGACCGGTCCGACCTGCACGGGCTGCTCCAGGGCCGCATCGTCCGGCTGTTGACCGATGCCGAGATCCTCGACGACGCCGCACACCGCCTGGGACGGGCCCTGTCCGCCGGAGTCGACGCGGCCGACAAGGCGGCCTGGGTCGAGGGGTTCTTCGCCGACGGCGCGCTCCTGCTGATCCACGACCCCGGGCTGCGCGACCTGCTCGACGAGTGGGTCGGTGGACTGTCGGAGGCCGAGTTCACTGACCTGCTGCCGCTGGTCCGCCGCACCTTCGGCACCTTCAGCGCCGCCGAGCGGCGGACCATCGCCGGCCGACTGAGCAGCACGGAGGCGGCGGCGGTCGAGGAGGACCTCGACCCGGCGCGGGTCGCGCGCGCCCTGGCCACCGTGGACCTGATCCTCCGCCCCATCGACCGACAAGGAGATCCATGAGCGTCGTCACCGAGAACCAGCCGGACGGTACCCCGACCTGGATCGACCTCGGCGTGCCCGACCTGGACCGGGCGCTGGACTTCTACGGCGCCGTCTTCGGCTGGGAGTTCGACATCGGTCCGGCCGAGTACGGCCGCTACACGACCGCGTACGTCAAGGGCGGTCGAGTCGCCGCCCTGGCCCCGAGCTCCGACCCCGAGTCGACCCGGTTCTGGTGGAACGTCTACCTGGCCACAGCGGACTGCGACGCCACCGCGGCGGCGGTCGAACGGGCCGGAGGCATGGTGGTCGACCCGCCCTCGGACGTGATGGAGCAGGGTCGGATGGCGATCGTGCGCGACCCGGCCGGTGGACAGTTCGGCCTGTGGCAGGGCCGTCGCCACATCGGCTGCGAGCGGGTCAACGAGCCGAACACCCTGGTCCGGAACGACCTGGTCACCGACCGGCCCGAGCTGACCCGACCGTTCTACGCCGGGGTCTTCGGCTTCAGCCTGGACCAGAACCCGGACGTGCCCGACTTCGACTTCACCTTCCTGCGCCGTCCGGACGGGCACGAGATCGGCGGGATCATGGGCATACCGAGTGGAGCGGGGACCAGCTGGTCGACCACGTTCGAGGTGGAGGACACCGACGCCACCGTCGCCCGGGCGGTCGCCGCCGGCGGAACCGCCGGCCCGGTGGAGGACATGATCTACGGCCGGCTCGCCTCGATCACCGACCCGTTCGGGGCGGAGTTCTCGATCATCGCCCGGCCGGCCTGACGGTGTCGGCGACCGGGATCGGGCCGGACGCTACGGCCGAGCAGGCTCGGCGACGGCGCTGGCGGCTGCTGCTGGGCGAAGCGGCCGAGGAGCCTCTCGGCGCCGGTCTGACCGCCGGTGAGCAGGGGATGGACGAGGCGCTGGGTGCGCTCTACGAGGAGGCGGGTGAGGTCGAGGATCGGCCGGGGGGACAGCGCTATGGCGCTCTGGGCTCATCGGCGCCCTCGGTGGCGCGCTGGCTGGGGGACATCCGGAGCTACTTCCCGACCAGCGTGGTCCAGGTCATGCAGCGCGACGCCATCGACCGGCTGGGTCTGACCAGCATGCTGCTGGAGCCCGAGCTGCTGGACTCGGTACAGCCCGACGTCCATCTCGCCGCCACCCTGGTCAGCCTCAACCGGGTGATGCCGGAGACCGCCAAGCGCACCGCCCGGCTGGTCGTGGGCAAGGTGGTGGCCGAGATCGAGCGCCGGATCACCAACACCACGCGGGCGGCGGTGCGCGGAGCCGTCAGCCGGTCCAGTCGGACCCGGCGGCCGCGGCTCCGCGACGTCGACTGGAACGCCACCATCCGGCGCAACCTCGACCACTACGTGCCGGAGCGCCGCACGGTGATCCCGGAACGCCTCGTCGGTTACGGGCACCGGGCCCCGGCCATGTCGCGGGACGTCATCGTGGCGGTCGACCAGTCCGGCTCGATGGCCGAGTCGGTGGTCTATGCCGCGGTGTTCGGCGCCACCCTGGCCTCGATCTCCTCGGTCCGTACCTCGCTGGTGGCCTTCGACGTCGACGTGGTCGACCTCACCGACCGGCTGGCCGACCCGGTCGAGGTGCTCTTCGGCTGCCAGCTCGGCGGCGGGACCGACATCAACCGGGCCCTCGCCTACTGCCAGAGCCTGGTCAGTCGGCCGGCGGAGACGATCCTGGTGCTGATCTCCGACCTGTTCGAGGGCGGGGTCGAGGGGCAGCTGGTGAGGCGGGTCGCCGAGCTGGTCCGGGACGGGGTCACCGTGGTGGCCCTGCTGGCGCTGGCCGACTCCGGCGCGCCGTCGTACGACCACGAGCACGCCGCCGCGCTGGCCGCCCTCGGCGTCCCCACCTTCGCCTGTACGCCGGACCAGTTCCCCGAGCTGCTGTCGGTGGCGATCAGCGGCGGCGACATCGGTCTGTGGGCGGCTCAGACCGCGGCGGCGGAGCAGGCTCCGCTGCCGCGATGAGGGCCTGAGGCCGTGCCTGGCTCGTGAGAGGATCAGGGCCGTGAGCGCCGTCCCGTCCGTGTCGTACTCGATCACGGTTCGGCTCGAGGTGCCGTCCGGCGGCGCGTCGGTGAGCCAGCTGACGACGGCCGTGGAGCATGCCGGCGGGACGATCACCGCGCTCGACGTCACCGCCTCCGGGCACGAACGGCTGCGGATCGACGTCACCTGTGCGGCCCGGGACACCACCCACGCCGACGAGCTGGTCGTGGCCATGCGCGGGGTGGCGGGGGTGGTGATCGGGAAGGTCTCCGACCGAACGTTCCTGATGCATCTCGGCGGCAAGATCACCATGGCCACCAAGCACCCCATCCGCAACCGCGACGACCTGTCCATGATCTATACGCCCGGGGTGGCGCGGGTCAGCATGGCGATCGCCGAGAACCCGGAGGATGCGCGCCGGCTCACCATCAAGCGCAACAGCATCGCTGTGGTCACCGACGGGTCGGCGGTGCTCGGCCTGGGCAACATCGGGCCGGCAGCGGCGTTGCCGGTGATGGAGGGCAAGGCCGCGCTGTTCAAGCGGTTCGGCGACATCGACGCCTGGCCGCTGTGTCTGGACACCCAGGACGTCGACGAGATCGTCGCGGTGGTCAAGGCCGTGGCACCCGGGTTCGCCGGGATCAACCTCGAGGACATCTCGGCGCCGCGCTGCTTCGAGGTGGAGCGGCGGCTGCGCGAGCAGCTGGACATCCCGCTGTTCCACGACGACCAGCACGGCACGGCGATCGTGGCGCTGGCCGCGCTCTACAACGCGCTGCGGGTGGTGGACAAGAAGATCGCCGACGTGCGGATCGTCATGTCGGGCGCCGGCGCGGCCGGCACCGCCATCATCAAGCTGCTGCTGGCGGCCGGTGCCGCCCACGTCGTGGTGGCCGACATCGGCGGCATCGTGCACCGCGGTCGGGACGGCCTGACCGGGGAGCTGGCCTGGCTCGCCGAGCACACCAACGAGCCCAACGTCACCGGATCCCTGGTCGACGCCCTGGTCGGCGCCGACGTGTTCATCGGCGTGTCCGCGCCGAACCTGCTCACCGGCGAGGACATCGCGACCATGGCCGACCGCTCGGTGGTGTTCGCGCTGGCCAACCCGGAGCCCGAGGTCGACCCGATCGAGGCGGCCCGGCACGCCGCGGTGGTCGCCACCGGCCGGTCGGACTTCCCCAACCAGATCAACAACGTGCTGGCCTTCCCCGGGGTGTTCCGCGGCCTGCTCGACGCGCACTCCGCCGAGATCACCACCCCGATGCTGCTGGCGGCCGCCCGGGCGCTGGCCGAGGTGGTCACCGACGACGAGCTCAACGCCGCGTACATCACCCCCAGCGTGTTCCACGCCGACGTGCACCATGCGGTCGCCACCGCGGTCCGCCGGGCCGCCGGCGGACCGGCCGAGCTGCCCACCGACACCGAAGTGCCCATCTGACCTCATGGTTGGACAGGTGCCCACGGACCGGGGAGCGGCGGCCTGGCCGGTGGTGGCGGTGGCCGCCGGCCTGGCCGTCGTGGGTCAGCTCATCGGCCTGTATCTGCCCCGTGCGCCCGGAGCCGGCTGGTTCCCCGGGGCCGACAAGCTGCAGCACGCCGTGGCGTTCGCCCTCCCGGTGGTGCTCGTCCCGTGGGCGGACACGTTGCGCCGCCGGAGCGTGGGCCGGCCGCCGCGCGCCCGGGTGCTGGTCCTCGTCGTCTGGGTATCGGCGGCCCACGCCGTGCTCAGCGAGCTGGTGCAGCACGCGGCGTACGCGAACCGGGTCGGCGACCCGCTCGACGTGCTGGCGGACTGGAGCGGCATCGCGATCGGCGGGCTGCTGGCCGGGCTCCTCCTGGCCGTGCGTCAGGCCGGCCGCGGCCGAGCCGTGCGGCCGACCGAGCAGGTGTCGGCCGATGGCTGAGCGGAACCCCCGGCCGGGCGACCTGCTGGTGGCCAGCGTCCTGCTCGCCGACGGCATCTTCAACCGCACCGTGGTGCTGATCCTGGACAGCGACCAGGACGGCGCGCTCGGCGTGATCCTGAACGAGATCTCCCAGACCCGGCTGGACGCCGTGCTGCCGGACTGGGTGAGCGCGGTGTCCCGGCCGCAGCTGCTGTTCCACGGCGGCCCGGTCTCGCCGAACGGCGCGATCTGCCTGGCCAGCGTGGCGGACGCGGGGGAGGAGCCACCCGGCTGGCGTCGGCTGTTCGACGGTGTGGGGCTGCTGCACCTGGACACCCCGATCGAGATCGTCGCCGGGGCCTACCGCGACCTGCGCATCTTCGCCGGCTACTCCGGGTGGGCGGCCGGCCAGCTGCATGCCGAGATCGCCGAGGGGATGTGGCACGTGGTCGATGCCGACTACAGCGACGTGTTCGGCGACGAGCCGCTCGACCTCTGGCGGCGGGTGCTGCGGCGCCAGCGGACTCCCGTCGCGCTCTTCTCGACATGGCTCGAGGATCCGGATCTGAACTAGCCGACGGTATGCGCGCCGAGCCTGTCGAAGCGCC
>DATHBQ010000101.1:0-3432 GCA_035296105.1 Propionibacteriaceae bacterium
CTCAGACGGGCGCCCGCCCGTGTGATCTTGGGGCGCCGCGGGGGGTCCAAGGGGGGTCGTCCCCCCTTGCTCAGAGCTCGCGTGCACCGAGAACGACCGGGCTCCGCACTGCACGGTCCAACCGATCCCCGCTGCTGCCGGCACGCCGGGGGTCAACGGCCGTCGCTCGCCCCGCGGGCTGCGCAGCACCGTCCCGTTGGCCGACTGGAGGTCTGTCACCCACAGCACGGTGCCGGACCATTCCAGCAGGACGTGGGTCTTGGACAGCGTCCGGGACAGGTCGGCGAGCCCGAGCAGCGGATGGTCCACGGCCGGTCGCCGCGGGTCAGCGAAGTTGGTGCTGTGGCTGTTCTCCGGTCGGCGCCCGATCAGCAGCGTGCCCCGCAGCAGGTGCCGCCGTCCGGTGTCGAACACCAGGGCCACCGTCTCACTGGCCGCCGGGCGCAGGGCATCGGCCGGACCGGAGGGCGCGAAGAGGGCGGCCTCCGGAGCCGGGCCCTCGGCGACGTCGGTGCCCAGCAGCGCGGCCGGGGCGGTGTGCAGCGGGTCCCGTCCGGTCGCCAGGCGCACGGTGAGGGTGCGTGAAGAGCGCCGACGATGGCCGATCCGCCCGACCAGGCGCCGCAGGCGCAGGGGCAGCCCGGTCAGGTTGTCGACGGTGCGCAGCCCGGTAAGCAGCCGGCCGAGCGAGCGCCCACGGGAGAGCAGCAGGGCCAGGGATGCCGCGAGCAGACCGAAGGTGAGCAGGATCAGCAGGGCCAGGTCGACGTACGCCCCGCGGGCCGCGAGCAGGAGCCCCACCACTACGGCGGCGGCGAAGGGAAGGACGTCCAGGGCCAGGGCGATCCGGCGGCGGGCGGTCGATGCTCGCACCACTCCGGCCAGCAGCGGGCTGGAGGTGCCGAGCACCCGACCGGACGCGGCGGGTAACAGCAGAGTGCCGCAGGCGGGGCACAGTGCGGCCGGGCGGCCCAGCTCGCCACCGCAGCGAGCACAGCTGGCGGCACCCACCAGCGCAGCGGTCATGACACCTCCCCGATCGACATCGTTCCGCCAGAGTAATTTTTCCGGAGGTCAGCCGCCGACACCCAGACCCGGGATACAGAGTGGCCCCCAGGCGGGCTAGCGTGTCGCACGTTCGTGACCGATCTCGATTCTCGTCGGATCCGGCGGGGGAAGGAAATGAGCATGAAATTCGACATGGGAGCCGAGACGCTCGGTCAGCTGACCAAGCAGACGTCGTCGGCCAGCGACGACCTCGGCTCGCTGGTGAAGGAGCTGTTCCGGGCGGCGGAGCCGATCCAGGACAAGTTCCACGGGGCGGGGCGGGCGGCCTTCGACCGGTTCAAGGGTGAGACGGACGCCATCGCCAACGAGCTGAACGCGGCGCTGTTCTCGGTGCTCGCCGGCATCGACGGGCAGAACGTGGCCTTCCTCCAGGGGGAGGAGCAGATGGTGACGGAGACCTCGGCTGCGCAGGCCGGGGCGGGGTTCGAGTCCGCTCGCTTCTCGGGCAACTGACCAGTCGATTCGGGAGGAAACCACATGCCATCGGGTAACGACACCAGCCGCCGCGCGTTCGACACCGGCGCTTCGCAGGCCGCTCAGGACCACTTCAACGCAGTCGCCGGCCACCTCGAGTCCCTGATCGGCCAGCGGGACCGCGATGTCTCCATGGCCATGGCCGAGTACCAGGCTGACGGCGTCTCCGACGAGTACGCGGGCAAGGAGCAGCGCTGGCACAACGTGGCCGGGCAGGTGCGCTCGATCATCCAGACCCTGCGCGGGTCGCTGGGGTCGAACGACGAGACCGCGGCCACGGCACTGCAGCGGGCGGGAACCGCGGTCGCCAACATCGGTTGACCCCCCGAACGGGGTTGACGCGGAACCTGCGAAGGGGGACCAATCGTGTCGCGCTACGACATTGACCCGGCCGGGGTGGAGCGGGTGTTGCGCTCCACCCGTAGCGAGGCAGGCGAGTTCGAGACCGTCCTGGAGCCGTTGCAGGGCTGGGTGGAGTTCGCCGCGACGGGGACCGGCAACAGCGGGGCGGTCGTGCCCGCCCTGCAGTCGTTCTTCCAGGTGCAGGCCGACGGTCTCGAGGCGATGGGCCGCCGCATCACCGCCGCCCTGCAGGGGGCGGTGAACGCGACAACGGCGTACGTGGAGGGGGATCTGGAGATGGTGCAGACCTACCAGTCCAACGCCGCCGCGCTCGCGGCGGGGCCGACGGCGGCTCCGTCCCGCCGCTACGGGGGCGGGCCCACCGCGGAGTAGCTCCCGACCACCAACCAGGCTGGCGGGCCCGGGAGGGCCCAGACGACGAGTGGGGTAGGAATGCCGGATCCGATCAACGCTGCAGGCATCCCGGGCGCGAACCTGCGACCCGACATGGTCGACATCGCCGCGAGCGAGATGTCGGGCATCGGCGACAAGGTGGGTACGCAGGCCGCCACGGTCGTCAGCACCTGGCAGCGGTTGTCGGCGCACTACGAGGCCCCGGAGGCCACCGCCCTCTTCGGGGTGATGGATCCGGTCAAGACCCACGGCGAGACCTTCGACGCCAACATCGGCAAGGTGTCCTCGGCCCTGCACACCTACGCGGCCGAGGTCGAGCCGATCAAGGCCGAGCTGGCCCGGATCAAGTCGGAGGCGCAGAGCTTCCTGGGCTCCATCGCCGGTGGCGTGGAGAAGACCACGTACTCCCGGGCCGGGGCGATCACGACCACCATCGAGTGGCACGAGGACCAGGACAGCGTCGACGCGAACAACGCGCTGATCCAGCGGGTCAACGACCAGATGGAGCTGCTGTGGGCCGCCGAGCGCAAGTGCGCGAACGCGATCTACGACATCATCGGCTTCCCACACATCGAGGCGGCGACCGAGAGCAACCCCAACGGGTACGGCGTCGCGGACATCCCCGAGGGCACCGAGACGCCCTGGGGTACGGCGGTCGAGCGCAGCGAGTCGTGTGGCGAGAAGGCGGTCGGGGCGGTCAAGTCCTTCGTCTGGGACGGCGTGGTCGTCGGCGGCGTCTGGGGCACTGTCGTGGGGCTCGGGTCGCTGACGCTGGGCTACAACCCGCAGACCGGGGAGTGGTTCGACTCCGACACCTACGGCGCCGCCTGGTCGAACCTCGGCATGCTGGCCGTGGGCCTGGCCTCGACCGGGCTGATCACCGCACCGTTGAGCCAGATGGACAACCCGGTCGGCGCCTTCATGCGCCGCGGCCAGGAGACCCTGCTCAATGCGGGCAAGGGCCTGATCGCCTGGGACAAGTGGGGTGAGGACCCCTTCGCCGCCGCCGGCGAGGCGACCTTCAACGTCGCCTCGATTCTCGTCCCGGTCGGCGCGGCCACCGCTCCGGTCCGGACCAGCGCCTCGACCGCTGCTGCCGCGGTCCGGACCACGGCCCGGGTGCTGAACTACGCC
>DATHBQ010000102.1:0-13079 GCA_035296105.1 Propionibacteriaceae bacterium
AAGCCGCCGGGGAGTTCCCCCGCGATCGGCTGCGGATGCTCGGTGAGGTCGGGATGCTGGGCCTGCCCTACCCGGAGGAGTACGGCGGGTCCGGGCAGCCGTACGAGGTTTACCTGCAGGTCCTGGAGGAGCTCGCGTCGGCGTGGATGACCGTAGGGCTCGCGGTATCGGTCCATGTCATGTCCCTTTACCCGCTCGCGACCTTCGGAACCGAGGCGCAGCGGACCCGGTATCTGCCCGACCTGGTCGGCGGCCAGCGCCTGGGGGCGTACGCGCTGTCCGAGGCCCAGGCCGGATCGGACATCGCCGGGATGACGACCCGGGCCAAGCCGGGCGCCGAGGGCTTCGACATCAGCGGGGCCAAGGCCTGGATCACCCACGGCGGGGTGGCCGACTTCTACACCACCTTCGTGCGCACCGGTGAGGACGGGAGCGGGCTGAGCTGCTTCCACCTGCCGGCGCCCGCCACCGGGCTGAGCTTCGGAACGCCCGAGCACAAGATGGGGCTGACCGCGTCCCCGACCACCGCGCTCTACTTCGACGCGGTGCACGTCGGTGACGACCAGCTGCTCGGTCCCGAGGGTCAAGGGATGAAGATCGCCCTGGCCGCACTGGACTCGGGCCGGCTGGGGATCGCCGCGTGCGCGACCGGGCTCGCCCAGGCGGCGCTGGACCTCGCGGTCGGCTACGCCAAGGAGCGGGTGCAGTTCGGCCGGCCGATCGCGGAGTTCCAGGGGTGTACGTTCCTGCTGGCCGAGATGGCGGCGGCGGTCGACACGGCCCGCGCCTGCTACCTGCTGGGTGCGCGCAAGCGCGACGCGGGGATGAGCTTCACCCGGGACGCCGCTGTGGCCAAGATGGTGGCGACGGACACGGCGATGAAGGTGACCACGGATGCCGTCCAAGTGCTGGGCGGCTACGGCTACACCCGGGACTTTCCCGCCGAGCGCTACATGAGGGAGGCCAAGGTGACCCAGATCTTCGAGGGGACGAACCAGATCCAGCGCCTGGTGATCGGCCGGCAGCTGCTACGAACACCCTCGGGGGGTTCGGGACGCATCCCCCCGGGATCAAACTCGTGAGGCTGGGCGACGGCGACGTCGTCCTGGTCACCGGCGGGGCGTCCGGACTCGGGCTGGCCACGGTCCGGGCGCTGACCCGCTCCGGGGCGGGCGCGGTCGTCCTCGACCTGCCGTCCTCGCCCGGCGCCCAGGTCGCCGCCGAGCTAGGCGACCGGGTGCGGTTCGTGGCCGCCGACGTCCGCGACGAGGAGCAGGTGCAGGCGGCGGTCGACGCGGCGGCGGACCTGGGTGTGCTGCGGGTGGCGGTGAGCTGCGCCGGAGTGGCCACGCCCGGTCGGGTGATCGGCAAGCGCGGGCTGCTGCCGCTGGAGGCGTTCCGCACCGTGGTGGAGATCAACCTGGTGGGCACGTTCAACCTGCTCCGCCTGGCGGCCGCGGCCATGCTGGGCAACGAGCCCGTCGATGGTGACCGCGGCCTGGTGGTGATGACGGCGAGCGTGGCGGCGTTCGACGGCCAGATCGGGCAGGCGGCCTACGCGGCCAGCAAGGGCGGGGTGGTGTCGCTGACCCTGACCGCGGCCCGGGACCTGGCCCAGCAGGCGATCCGGGTGATGACCGTCGCGCCCGGGGTGATGGAGACGCCGATGATGGCCGGGCTGCCGGGCGATACCAAGTCGATCCTGGAGGCGCAGGTCCCGCATCCGCCCCGGCTCGGCCGGCCCGAGGAGTACGCCCAGCTGGTCGAGGCGATCGTCGCCAACCCGCTGCTCAACGGTGAGGTGATCCGGCTGGACGGGGCGCTGCGGCTGCCGCCGCGTTGACGCTGCCACTCCACTCGGAGAGACGTCCGAGCTCAGCGGTCGGCGGGCTCCGGCACGGCCGGGAACGCCTCGACCAGCTGGCGCAGCAGGTTCACCAGAGTGGCGTAGTCGTCCCCGGGCAGGGCGTCGGCCACCCAGTTCCGGATCACCATGACCTGGCCCCGGAGGGCGGAGTGCAGCTCCTCCCCGCTGCTGGTCAGCCGCAGCAGCCCGGCCTCCTCGCTCAGCCAGCCCTCCTGCTCGAGATCGCTGATCAGCTGCTCGACGGTCTCGGCCGGGTCGAAGGTGGCGAGCTCGGTCACCAGGTCGGTCCGGGCCACCGGCGCCCGAGCCACGCTGGCCAGCACCTGCCAGCCGCGGCGGGACGTGACACCGTGGGCGCGGAGGCGGACGTCGAAGGCGTGCTCCAACCGGGCGTCGGCCTCCTTCAGCCACCACCCGATCGGCCGGAACCCGTCGGGACGGGGAGCCGTCATCTTGCCGGCGCTCCGCTACCGGCGGGCCCTGGCCCGTAGCGCGTCGATGTCGAGGTACGTGGTGGCCATGGGCTCCTCGTCCGCCCCCGGCGCCTCGTCGCCGTCCTCCCAGGGGTCGTACGGCTTGTCCTCCTCGTCGTCGAGGAAGCCCTGGGAAGGGTCGTAGGGATTGGCCAGCGGTCCCATCGACTCCATGGCGGACAGGGCGATCTCCTCATCCGGCAGCCGGGAGAGCACCTCGGCGACGTAGTCCGCGGCGGCGTCGGTGATCGGCACCTCCGTGCCGGCCTGCTCGCTGAGGAACCACCGGTGCTCCAGCACCTCGTGGAAGAGCTCGGCCGGCTCCAGCTTGGCCCGCATCTCCTCCGGCACGGACTGCACCACCGGCTCGAACCGGTTGGTCAGCCACTGGTGGGCGACCACCTGCTCGTTGGCGTTCTGCTGGTCGGTCCGGGCCCGGAAGTAGTCGAGATCGTTGAGCAGCCGACGGGCCTGGTTCTCCTCGGTGTCCAGCCCGGTGAGCCGGATCAGCCGCCGCTGATGGTGTCCGGCGTCGACCACCTTGGGCTGGATCCGCACGGTTGAGCCGGCGAAGTCGGTGGTGATGTCGAGCTCCGCCACGTCGAACCCGAGGGCGTTGAGCCGCCGCACCCGGCGCTCGATGCGGTGCATCTCGCCGGTGTCGAACTCCTCGACCTCGGTCAGCTCGGCCCACAGCTCGCGGTACCGGCTCTCGATCGTCTCGACCAGCACCAGCGGGTTCAGGGCCTCGTCGAGCAGACCGCCGGCCTCCAGGTCGCTGAACTCGCCGAACAGATTGGTGCGGGCGATCGCCAGGTCGTGCTCCCGCTGACCGTTCGTCAGCTGGTCGTGCAGCTCGCCGGTCTCGGCGTCGACCAGGTACGCCGCGAAAGCCCCGGCGTCGCGGCGGAACAGGGTGTTGGACAGCGATACGTCGCCCCAGAGGAAGCCGGTCAGGTGCAGCCGGGCCAGCAGCACGACCATGGCGTCGACCAGCCGGTTGACGGTGTCCTGGCGGACGCCACGGCTGAACAACGACCGGTAAGGGAGCGAGAACTGCAGGTGCCGGGTGATGAGGATCGGGTCGAGCGGCTCACCGGTCACGACGTCGGCTCGGTCCGTGACCACTCCGATCGCCTCCACCGAGGGCACGTCGAGCCGGGTCAGGTCACGGAGCAGCCGGTACTCGTGCCGGGCCAGGTGCTCGAGCACCTCCTTGACCGCGAACACGGCGTCTCCGCAGCGGACGAAGCGGACGACGTGCCGGGAGATACCGCGGGGAAGTGCCACGAGGTTGTCCTCCGGCCACTCCTCCAGCGGCGTCGTCCACGGAAGCCCGATCAGCTGGGTGACCGGCTGGGCCGCGAGGAACCGGGGCATGACTCCTATCTTCGCACCGGGTCCCAGCGCCGAGCGAAGCCGAAAGGCCCCCCGAGACGCGAGTCGGCCCCCCGCACCGCTGCGGGGGGCCGAAATCGCGACCGCTACTGGTAAGACCCGCGACCGAACGTGGGCGACAGGCGATCGCCGGTCTCCTTGGAGAACACGTGCACGTGCGACGGGTCGATCTTCAGCCGCACCGTCTCGCCGCGGTGGGGCGGCGTCGTGCCGTGGATCCGGGCGGTGATCTGCTGGGCGGTGATGAGCTCGTCCTCCGGGATCCCGGCGAGGGTCCCGTAGACGAAGGCGTCGGCCCCCAGCTCCTCGACCACGCCGATGTCCAGGCCGATTCCCTCGCGCTGGTCGGTGCTCAGCTCGAAGTTCTCCGGCCGGATGCCCAGGACCAGGGTCTTCTCGTTCCCGGCCTTGGCCAGAATCTCCCGCGCCACCGGGACGGTGTAGTCACCGAGGTGGACACCATCATCGGCCACGGGACCCTCCATCAGGTTCATGGCGGGGGAGCCGATGAACCCGGCCACGAACAGGTTCCGTGGCGAGTCGTACAGGGCGAGCGGGGTGTCGCACTGCTGCAGGATGCCGGCCTTCATGACGGCAACCCGGTCCCCCATCGTCATGGCCTCGACCTGGTCGTGGGTCACGTAGACGGTGGTGACGCCGAGCCGGGTCTGTAGCGCGGCGATCTGGGTGCGGGTGGAGACGCGGAGCTTGGCGTCCAGGTTGGACAGCGGCTCGTCCATCAGGAACACCTGGGGCGAACGCACGATGGCACGACCCATGGCGACCCGCTGCCGCTGGCCACCGGAGAGGGCCTTGGGCTTGCGGTTCAGGTAGTCCTCCAGGCCCAGCAGGTGGGCCGCTTCCTGAACCCGCTGCTGACGCTCGGTCTTGGGGACACCGGCCATCTTCAGCGCAAAGCCCATGTTGTCGCCCACGGTCATGTGGGGGTAGAGGGCGTAGTTCTGGAAGACCATCGCGATGTCGCGGTCCTTGGGCGGCAGGTCGGTGACGTCCCGATCGCCGATGTGGATGGCTCCGGCATTGATCTCCTCCAGGCCCGCGAGCATGCGGAGCGAGGTGGACTTGCCGCAACCGGAGGGTCCGACCAGGACCATGAACTCGCCGTCGCCGATCTCGAGGTTGAGCTTGTCGACGGACGGATGGTCGGCGCCGGGATAGACCCGGGTCGCCTCAACGAATGAAACAGTGGCCACGCCACACTTCCTTTCCACGGGCAGGTACGTGCCCGACGATCCGTAGTGGAAAACGCGCGAGGCCAGCGCGGCCTTGCGCTAGTTGCGACCTTAGCGCAGATGATCTTCAAGCGGGAGGGGTCGGCCCAGCGGCCGGACCCCGGGCGGCCGATCAGCGCAGCTGGATCAGCTCGCTGCCGTCGTCGGTGCCGAAGTCGTCAACCACCGCGGTCACCTCCAGGCCCAACAGGGTGACCGTCCCGCCGGAGGTGGTCAGGAACGCGGTGTCGGCCGCGTCGCGCCCGGTGGAGACCCGCACCAGGCTCTGTCGCGGAGCGAGCCGGGTCGGGTCCACGACGTACCAGGCGCCGTCCACGTACGCCTCACAGACCGCGTGGTACTCCATCGGGCTCAGCCCGGGGGCGAACACGGCGGCCAGCCGGGCGGGCACGTTCAGCGCCCGGAGCAGCGCGATCGACAGGTGTCCGAAGTCGCGGCAGACGCCTTGTCGGCCCAGCAGGGTCCGCACCGCACCGTCGGTGGGCAGGCTGGAGCCCGGCACGTAGGTCAGCTTCCCGGCCACCCACTCGCTCACCGCCGCCAGCAGCTTCTGGTCGGTCAGCCCGCCGAACTCGCTCGCCGCCGTCGGGCCGAGGGTGTCGGACTCGCAGTAGCGGCTGGGGCGGAGGTAGGTGATCAGGTCGAAGTCGTCCACCGGGGCCGGGGCGGTCTGGCCGGTGACCACGGCCCGGTAGTCCAGGGTCAGCAGGCCGGCGGGCGCGTCCAGGACGTGCAGCCGGTTGCCGGTCACGTCGACGAGCTCCGCCGGGAACGCCGGCTCACCGGCGGCGGTGACGACGAGGGACTCCTCGCGGCTCGGCACGCCCTGGGCCACGGCGATGGCGAGGACCAGCTTGGCGGGGCCGCCGAGCTCGAGATCGAGGTGGGTGGTGACGGTACGTTCCACCCGATCATGCTGCCAGCCGGCTGTATCCGAGCAAGGGGGCGACCCCCCTGAACCCCCGGACGAGCGTCAGCACTCGACGATGTTCACGGCCAGCCCGCCGCGAGCGGTCTCCTTGTACTTCACGCTCATGTCCCGGCCGGTCTGCATCATCGTCTTGATCACCTTGTCCAGGCTGACCGTGTGCTGCCCGTCCCCGTGAAGGGCCAGCCGGGCCGCGGTGATCGCCTTGACCGAGCCGACCGCGTTGCGCTCGATGCAGGGGATCTGTACCAGGCCGCCGACCGGGTCGCATGTCAGTCCGAGATGATGCTCCATGCCGATCTCGGCCGCGTTCTCCACCTGCTCCGGGGTGCCGCCGAGCAGCTCGGCCAGCGCCGCAGCGGCCATCGAGCACGCCGTGCCCACCTCGCCCTGGCAGCCGACCTCGGCACCGGAGATGGAGGCGGTCTGCTGGTAGATCGACCCCAGGGCCGCGGCCACCAGCAGGAAGTCGGCGATCGCGTTCTCGTCCGTCCCCGGCACGAAGGTGTACGCGTAGTGGAGCACGGCGGGGATGATCCCGGCCGCGCCGTTGGTCGGTGCCGTCACCACCCGGCCGCCGGAGGCGTTCTCCTCGTTGACCGCCAGCGCCCACAGCGTGACCCAGTCCAGCGCCCGCAGCGGGTCCACGCCCGGGCCGGAGCCGGAGTCGGCGATCAGCCGGGCGTAGAGGTCGGCGGCCCGCCGGCGCACCTGGAGCCGGCCGGGCAGCACGCCCGGGGTGTTGGAGCCGTGCTGCACGCACTCCTGCATCACCCGCCAGATGTTGGCCAGACCGGCCCGCACCTCGGCCTCCGGCCGGCGGGCGCACTCGTTGGCCAGCACCACCTCGCTGATCTTCAGTCCGTGGTCGGTGCAGACGTCCAGCAGCTCCGCGCCGGTCCGGAACGGGTACGGCACCGGCGTCGGGTCCGGCTTGAGCTCCGGCTGCCCCGAGCCGTCGTCGTCCAGGACGAAGCCCCCGCCGATGGAGTAGTAGGTGCGTTCGCTGACCAGCTCATCGTCCGCGTACGCGGTGAACGTCATCCCGTTGGGGTGGAACGGCAGCCTCCGCCGCCGGTGCAGGATCAGGTCCGCGTCGCTGTTGAACGCGATGTGGCGGACGCCGTTCAGCAGCAGCCGCCCGGACTCGACGATCTGGGCGGTGCGGGCGGGGCCGTGCACGACGTCGACGGTCTCGGGGTCCTCGCCCTCCAGGCCCCACAGCACCGCGTTGTAGCTACCGTGGCCGTGCCCGGTGGCGCCCAGGGACCCGAACAGCTCGGCGCGGACCCGGGTGGTGCGCTCGAGCAGGCCGTTGTCGGTCAGCGACCGGGCGAACCGGGCAGCCGCCCGCATCGGGCCCACGGTGTGCGAGCTGGACGGCCCGATACCGATGCTGAAGAGGTCGAACACGCTTACCGTCACAAGACCAGTGTCCGCCCTGGTCGAAGGGCCGACGCAGAAGCCCTGCCGGCTCATACCCGGCAGGGCTGGGAGGTCGTGCCCTTCCAGTCTCGGATGACCCACCCCGAGGGGGCGTCAGCGACACGGCTTTCTCCATGATTCCGGCGCGCCGGCAACTTCGGATGACACGTCGATGACCAGCGGACGACGATCTGGGCGCTGAGCGTGCGGAAGGGCCGGTTGGACTGCGCTTCGATCGGCCGAGCGCGCATACGATCGGCGGGTGAAGGCCCTGGTCAAGTGCGCGCCCCGTCCCGGGCTGGAGCTGCTCGACATCCCCGAGCCCGCTGTTGGGCCCAGCGACGTGCTGGTCCGGGTGCGGGCGACCGGGATCTGCGGCACCGACCTGCACATCGCCGATTGGGACGACTGGGCGGCGAAGAACGTCACCCCGCCGCGGACGGTCGGGCACGAGTTCGCCGGCGAGGTGGTGGAGGTCGGGGCCAGTGTCACCGACGTGCAGGTGGGGGACGTGGTCAGCGGGGAGGGGCACCTGGTCTGCGGCCGGTGCCGCAACTGCCGGGCCGGGCGCCGGCACCTGTGCATCCACACCCGGGGGATCGGCGTCCACGTCGACGGGGCGTTCGCGGAGTACGTCGCGCTGCCGTCGAGCAACGCCTGGGTGCACCGGCACCCGGTCGACTGGGCGGTGGCGGCGATCTTCGATCCGTTCGGCAACGCGGTGCACACCGCGCTGAGCTTTCCGATGCTCGGCGAGGATGTGCTGGTCACCGGCGCCGGTCCCATCGGCCTGCTGGCCGCGATGGTCAGCCGGCACGCCGGGGCCCGCCACGTGGTGATAAGCGACCTCAGCCCGCAGCGGCTGGCGCTGGCCGAGACCCTCGGTGTGAGCAAGGCCGTGCTGGTCGGGCGGGACGGCCTCAGCGACGCCCAGCGTGAGCTGGACATGCACGAGGGCTTCGACGTGGGGTTGGAGATGTCGGGCAGCCCGGCCGCGCTACGGGAGATGATCAGCCAGATGACCCATGGCGGTCGGATCGCCGTCCTCGGGCTGCCCAGCGGCGAGGTCAGCATCGACGTTGCCACCGTGGTGCTCAACATGCTCACGATCAAGGGCGTCTACGGCCGGGAGATGTTCGAGACCTGGTACGCGATGTCGGTGCTGCTGGAGAGCGGTCTGGACATCTCCGGCGTGATCACCGACCGCTTCCCCTATCCGGAGTACGAGGCCGCCTTCGCTGCCGCCCGGTCGGGGCACGGCGGCAAGGTGATCATGACCTGGGGAGAATGAGGACATGTACGCCGCTCTGAAGGACCAGCTCACCGACGACCTGGCCCAGCTCCGGGCCGATGGTCTGTTCAAGGCCGAGGCGGTGATCCGTACGCCGCAATCCGCCGAGATCGGGGTCGGCGACGCCTCGGTGCTCAACCTGTGCGCCAACAACTACCTGGGCCTGGCCGACCACCCGGCCATGGTCGCCGCCGCTCAGCAGGCCCTGGACCGGTGGGGCTTCGGCATGGCCTCGGTCCGCTTCATCTGCGGCACCACCGAGATCCACAAGGAGCTGGAGCGCCGGCTGGCCGCCTTCCTGGGCACCGACGACGCGATCCTGTACGGCTCCTGCTTCGACGCCAACGGCGGGCTGTTCGAGACCCTGCTCACCGCCGAGGACGCTGTCATCTCCGACGAGCTCAACCACGCGAGCATCATCGACGGCGTACGGCTGTGCAAGGCCGCCCGCTACCGCTACCGCAACCGCGACATGGCCGACCTGGAGGCCCAGCTGGTCGCGGCCCAGGGCGCCCGGCACCGGCTGATCGCCACCGATGGTGTGTTCTCGATGGACGGCTACGTCGCCCCGCTGGACCAGATCGTCGCGCTGGCCGAGCGGTTCGACGCGCTGGTGATGGTCGACGACTCCCATGCGGTCGGGTTCGTCGGGCCGACCGGTGCCGGTACGCCGGAGCTGTTCGGCGTCCAGGACCGGGTTGACATCGTGACCGGGACGCTGGGCAAGGCCCTCGGCGGGGCGAGCGGCGGCTACACCGCCGCGCACGCTGAGATCGTCGAGATGCTGCGGCAGCGCTCCCGGCCCTACCTGTTCTCCAACTCGGTCGCGCCCTCGATCGTCGCCGCCGGGCTGACCACGCTGGACCTGCTGGAGACCTCCGGCGAGCTGCTCACCCGGCTGCGGGACAACACCACCTACTTCCGGGCCGAGATGACCCGGCGCGGCTTCGACATCCCGGAGTCGGACCATCCGATCGTGCCGGTGATGATCGGGGACGCGACCAGGGCCGGGGCCATGGCCGACCGGCTGCTCGAGGAGGGCATCTACGTCCGGGCGTTCTCCTACCCGGTGGTGCCCAAGGGCAAGGCCCGGATCCGCACTCAGATGTCGGCCGCCCACTCCCGCGAGGACCTGGACCGCGCGATCGACGCCTTCGAGCGGGTCCGCCAGGCCTGACGCCGCCTAGAACAACAGGGAGTGTCGCTCGACCAGTGGCATCGTGCGGTCGAAGTCCACCTCGCCCCCGTACTGAGCGGCCAGTGGGGGCAGCGTTTCGGGGTCGTACTCTCCGCCCGGCTCGGCCAACCGTCGGAACAGCTCCTCGATGCCCCCCGGCGTGATCAGCTCGAGTATCCGCAGCGGTCCAGGGCCGGCGTTCCAGAAGGTGTGCCAGTGGCCCCGCGGCTTGAGAACGAGCTCTCCGGGCTCGGCAAAGACCTCTTCGTCGTCCTGGAACACTCCGAGCCGGCCCTCGAGCACGAACGAGTACTCGTCCTCCCGGCTGTGTCGGTGGACCGGAGCGGCCAGAACGCGCGGCGCGAGCCGGTGTTCGACTACGGCAATCAGGCCATTGGACTCACCGGAGTCGAGGACGTATCGGTCCAGCGCGATGGCCGGGTCCCCCGAGGCCGGGATGCTTTGCGCGGTCTTGACGTGGAGACCGTTGACTTGGGTTGGGTTAGCGCTCATGTGGTGGACGCTAGATCGGCCGGAGAAGGTCGTGGAATACCAGAAATCTGCTATCTCCGGACGGCGTCGTCGCTCGTAGGCTTCGGGTATGGACCGCGCCGCGAAGTTGCAGCGCGCGCAGGAGAAGATCGCCAGGCTGGCCGGTCAGGGGCTGGACGTGATCGCGTTCTGGCGCGCATGCACGCCAGTGCTGACCGACGCGGTGCCGCACTATATGGGACCGTGCTGCTTCACCCTCGACCCAGCGTCACGGCTGATCACCAGCCACTTCCAGGAGGGGCTGCCGGAGTTCCCTCCCGAGTGGGCGGCGGCGGAGTACGCGGAGGACGACGTCAACCACCTGGCCGACGTGGCGCGTACGCCATCCGGGATCTCCACGCTTCACCAGGCGACCAACGGCAACCCGAGCAGCAGCCCCCGGTGGCACGCCAACATGGCCTACGGCGGAGACCAGGAGATGGTCGCCGCGCTGCGAACTCGCGGCGGAGAGGTGTGGGGCGCCTTGACGCTGTACCGCGAGCCCGACCGGCCGCTGTTCGACGCGGCCGAGCTGGCCTTCGCCCGAGCGATCAGCCAGCCGCTGGCCGATGGGGTCCGCCGTGGGCTGCTGGTAGGGGAGGCCGCCGACCCGGAGGGGCCCACGGCCCCCGCCCTGGTTGTCCTGGGTGAGAGTTGGAGACCGGAGTCGCTATCGCCGGGCGCGGAGGAGTGGCTGGACGACCTGCCGGACGGAAGTTCGGCGGCGAGCCGGCTGCCCCCGGCGGTGCTTGCGGTGGCCGGACGGGCCCGGCGGGCGGGAACCGAGCCCGGGCAGGCTCGGGAGGTGGCGGAGGCACGAGTGCTGACCCGCTCCGGGCGCTGGGTCGTCCTGCACGGCATTGCCCTGGTCGCCGACGCGCGGCGGGTGGCGGTGCTCGTGGAACCTGCCCACCCGGCGAAGATCTCGCCCCTGCTGATGTCGGCGTACGGTCTGACCGAGCGGGAGCAGCAGGTCTGCCGGCTGGTGCTTCAGGGCTACTCGACCGCCGAGATCGCCGAGCGGCTGGTCATCTCCGTTCTCACCGTGCAGCAGCACCTGCGCAACATCTTCGACAAGACGGGGGTGCGGAGCCGCCGGGATCTGGTGACCAAGATCTTCTACGCCCACTACGAGCCGCGGCTGCGGGACAACGAGGATCGCTTCGCCGCCGACCGGCCGCTCCGCGGCGGACCGATGCCGCCTAGGGCTTCGTGACGATCTGCTTGCCCAGCGGCATCAGGCTGACCGGGATCAGCTTGAAGTTGGCGATGCCCATCGGGATGCCGATGATCGTGACGCAGAGCGCGATCCCGGTTGCGATGTGGGTCAGGGCCAGCCACCAGCCGGCCGCCACCACCCAGATCACGTTGCCGAGGAACGACAGCACGCCGGCACTCGGCTTGTCGACCAGCTCGCGGCCGAACGGCCAGACGGCGTAGTTGGCCATCCGGAACGAGGCGATTCCCCAGGGGATGGTGACGATCAGCAGGCAGCAGAGGATGCCGGCGAGCATGTAGGCGATCCACAGCCAGATGCCGCTGAACAGGAACCAGATGAGATTGAGCAGGGTGCGCACGGCTCCAGGGTGCCCCTCGGAAGGCCGCGCGGGCAATCCGGCGATTCCCCGGTCCGACCCCTGCTGAGCGGTGAACGCGGCGTACGCGGCGTCGCTGAACAGCACGAACCGCACCTCGGTGACCTTGGTGTCGGTGGCGCGCACGGTGGAGACGGCGATCCGGGCCGCGTCGTCCATCGGCCAGCGGTAGACGCCGGCCGAGATCGCGGGAAAGGCCACCGTGGCCGCCCCCAGCTCGTCGGCCACCGCAAGCGAGTTGCGGTAGCAGGCCACCAGCAGGGCCGACTTGTCCTTGGTCTTGGCCCAGGTCGGGCCGACGGTGTGGATCACCCAGCGGGCCGGCAGCCGGCCGGCGGTCGTGGCCACCGCCTCGCCAGCGGGCAGCCCGTCGGGGAACCGGGTCTCGCGCAGCCGGCGGCACTCGGCGAGGATCTCCGGTCCGCCACGGCGGTGGATCGCCCCGTCCACCCCGCCGCCGCCCAGCAGGCTGGAGTTGGCCGCGTTGACCACCGCGTCCACCTCCTGCTCGGTGATGTCGCCCCGGACGAAGGAGATCTCGGTCATGAAGGTCAACCTACGACCGATGAGTTCCCAGGCGCGGAGTCGTCATAGGACTCAGATAGTTGTCCACAAACCCACCAAGGAGAAGCAATGAGCGAGTTCACCACCTGCCTGTGGTTCGACGACCAGGGCGAGGAGGCCGCGAGGTTCTACGTCGACGTCTTCCCGGACTCGAGCATCTCGGGCGTCACGCCGTACGTGGGCGGCGACCGGGACGGCCAGACCATGACGGTGGACTTCGTGCTGAACGGTCAGAGGTTCGTCGCGCTGAACGGCGGACCGCAGTTCCAGTTCAACGAGGCCATCTCGTTCCAGGTCCCGTGTGCCGACCAGGCCGAGATCGACCACTACTGGGCCGTGCTGACCGAGGGTGGCGAGGCGGGGCCGTGTGGCTGGCTGAAGGACCGCTTCGGGCTGTCCTGGCAGGTCGTGCCGGCACGGATCAGCGAGTTCCTGTCCAGCACCGACCCCGGCGTCGCCGAGCGGACCGCGGCCGCCCTGTTCGCCATGAAGAAGATCGTGATCGCCGACCTGGAGGCGGCGGCCGCCGGGCAGACCCAGCCGGCCTGACCGCCTCCCCTTCCGACTTGTCAGCGTG